>DMNP01000100.1 GCA_003452695.1 Eggerthellaceae bacterium | reverse complement strand
CTAAATCTGGGCTTGACTAAACACATTAGTGACCATTCCGCTCACGTTGTCTTGACAAAACACATGCGCGGGCCTGCCGGCCCGTTGCCCCAGGTGCACCCGGATAAATGGTACCCATCCGTTGAGACATGGGCACCGCGGGAAGGGCGTCTGGGCAAGCCGGAACGGACGAGCGGGCATTGGTCTGCCAATCAGTGCTTTCTTTTTCAACACTACAACTGGTTTTCGTTGTTTGACCTGATGGTTCCCTTGTGCCCACCATCGCAATCAAATGAAAGCGGTGATGATCAATACTCAATTTGACCGGATGGCATAGTGATGGTTCTCTCAGTGGCCAAAACGATGGGATAATGTCCAGTATTAACTTAGATGGGAGGATGTCTTTTGGCTGATGCGTTGATGAAAGCGCTCTCTACGTATCAGCTGATTGGTGCCACCCGCATGAACGAAATGAAGAGATTGCTTGTCGGGCAAAGGAAAACGATAGGTTGGCGCATAGATGATTGTAGTAGACGGACGAACCGATAGAGAAAAGCTATTCGAGCTATTGAAATCTGGTGGTGAATGCAGCGAGCTCGATTTTAAGGAGACGCTAGACTTTTCCAAGAAGATCGATGAGCTCGATTTTGTAAAAGACGCTGTTTCGATGTGTAACCGTTATCCCGGTGGCTACATCGTCATTGGTGTGGACGATGATGGAAATCCATCAGCTAGAGCTGAAGATACCAACTGGACGCAATTTGATGGCGCGGTCTTAACGGACAAGATAAGAAAATACGTTCAGGCGCCTTTGACCGCCATATCCCAATTACATGAGGTTGATGGACACACATACTGTTTGGTTTGCCTGTTAAGCCTCGAAGACGGGCTTCTCGTTCCTTTTTCAAAGCTCGGACAAGCAGCAGATGGAAAAGGTCGTCAAATTGTCGTGTTTCGCGAGGGCGAAATAGTTAGGCGCGACGGAGCTCAGAATCGGCCCATTGAGTATTCACAGTGGGCAGAAATATTGAAGCAGCACGATGCTTGCGTGAGGAAAGACGAGAGCAAACGAATGGATACTCTCGTGGAC
Source organism: Eggerthellaceae bacterium (assembly GCA_003452695.1). Classification (GTDB taxonomy): domain Bacteria; phylum Actinomycetota; class Coriobacteriia; order Coriobacteriales; family Eggerthellaceae; genus UBA9715. Next base: position 4,326 of record DMNP01000100.1, on the reverse strand, counting down.
AATATAATCGCCGTTCTTGGAGTGAAGGGTAAAACGCCGCCTCTCGTTTACGGCATGGATGAAGAAGCGCTTGTGCGCTCGCTTGAAGCTTGCTTCGAGCAGAAGGAGAACGAGAAGCTTTCTCGCTTCATTTTTCAGGTCGCCGCAGAGTTTCAAGATGACACAGATGCGATCAACGGTCTTGCCGGCATCGGAGCCTATGCCCTTAGCTATTGCAACGACGCGTTTTTTGAGAAGGCGGCAGATGCTCTCTACGACTGCTATGCCGCAATTGATGATAGCAAAGCGGACTCCGCTTCAAAAAGCCTAGCTGTGGCGGTTGCTTGTTACGAGCTGGGCGCACAGCTTGTTCGCATGAAAAGATGGGATTTAATTGCCCCCTTCGTCAATCGTCAATCCCCATCTCGCTCGTACTCGGTATATGCATCCTGGATACGAGACTGCCAGGTTAGGGCCGTGAACGCCGGGCTTTTCAACGAAGCCGGCTCGGGGATGATGATTACGGTCGCCTTGGACAACGCCACGAATCACCCAATTGTGGCACCGGATTGCGGACTAAATAAGGGCAGTGATGCTTCGGCGCATGAGAGATATCTCGACCTCCTATGCTCTTTTGATTTCCTTTACTGCTTATGCGTATTTGTTGCAGGGGTAGGTACTGGACTCGCATATCCCGCCTGTTGCTTCTATTCCGAAAAACGTATCTCTAATGTTGTCTCGCAAATCCTGGGAGGTGATCCAAGGGCACGAAGAGAGCTCCTCCCCGACGATGATGATGACAAGATTGCCATGTGTCTAAGGGAGCTTTATCGGCTTGCAAGCAATGAATCGCTTCAGAAGGATAGTAACTTTTACTGGGGATTCGATCCTTCTCGTGTGCTAAGGAGGTTCTTGCAGGATCATCCCGAGCGATTAGAAGAGCAGCCTCCTGATATGTTCAGCTACAACAATCCTGATAGAGACCCTAATAGCACGAGCCATTGAGGTCTTCGTGTGATGTTCTGCTCGTTTGCGGAATTAGAGCAAAAAGAAAATCGCGTTGTTTATTCGCGCTCAAGATTCGGCGTAGTTTATCGGCAAATGCTGGAGATAGCGAATAGCCATATTATTTGCACGCTGCTTGCTACTAATCGACTCATGGGCAAGCCACCTGAGACTACTCACTTTGCCCGCGGACAACGAAGAGCTGCGACCTGCAGTTTTTTCAACCAGCATGAAAGCCGCCCGCGTTGATTCACTTGCGATTGCAGCTGGCGGCTTGCAGGCTAAAGGGCGGGTGAGTTTCAAAACGGGCGTTTTCCGCGCTATCGAGCCTCCAAAGGCGGCCCGCCGTGCCCTTTGGGTGGGGCAGGCACCGGTGATTATTGCGGCTCGGCACCGGCTGTGTCGCGAATCGGCACCGGGGGCGGCGCCGTGCAGCACCGTCCCCTCATGAGGCCTCAGCTCAATGCATCAGGATCTGGGGCTGGAAGATGCTGCCGTCCCGATGGCAGCACGCATGTTCATCTCTCCCATGTCGACCCATGCGGTCTTGTGGACGATGCGGTCCATGATCGCCTCGGCCGTGACATCGGCACCGAGCCGGGCATGCCAGTCCTTCTGCCGGTACTGGGTGCAGAAGATCGTCGACCTCTCGTCGTAGCGGAGCTCGAAGATCTCGAGCAGGAAGCGCCGGAAGCCGTCGTCTGGCCTGCCGAGCAGCCATTCGTCGAGGACGAGGACCTGGAACGCGCCATGCTTCCTCACGGCCTTCGCGACCCCTCCCGGACGCTCCTGGGCATCCTTCCAGGTCTCCTCGAAGCCGGGGCACCTGATGCAGCCCGTGCGCATCCTCGAGGCACATGCCTCCTTGGCAAGCGCGCAGGCAAGATAGGTCTTTCCGGTGCCTGCAGGCCCGAAGAGCACGGCGTCCTGGCCTCTCGTGGCGAAGCCGCAGGCCGCGAGCCCGCCTATGAGCACACGGCCGGGACCGCACTCCTCCGCATAGCCGATGCGGCGCACGTCCGCCTGCGGATGCCTGAGGTTAGCCCTCTTCACGAGATTGCGGATCCTGCCGGCAGCATATCCTGCATGCGCCTCGTCGACCGCCATCTGGATCCTCTGCCCGGACGGCATCCCCATGCATGCCGCATCGTCCTGTGCAAGGAGCGCATCGAGCAGCTCGTCCGCTCCCATGTCCCTCATCTTCCTGCGGGTCTCCTGTCCGATGTTCATCGTGCATCGTCCCCTTCGTACCATGTGTGTTTGATAACCTCCGAGTTGCGGATTCGAGCGTCGGGCACTTTCGGGCCTGAGCACGAAAAGCTTTCGGATTCCGGCATGGGCACGCCGACCATCCCAAAGCTGGTCCAACATGTCGTTGCTTCGGTTATCGACATAAGGAGGCCAGAAAGGAAATGATCGGCGTGGACAGGATAGAGGACATGCGCAGGAGGGCGAGAGGCGGGGAGCCGATAGCCTCGATCGCGAGGGCAGTCGGCGTCTCGGAGCCGACGGCCAGGAAGTACGCGAGGGTGGAGGACCTGTCGCCCGAGCCGCCGAAGAGGAAGGAGCCGGAGAGCGAGCTGCTCGCGCCGCACAGGGAGACGACCGGCTCCTGGCCCGGCGACGACTGCAGGAACTGGCGCAAGCAGCGCCATACGGCCGTAAGGGTGCATGTGAGGCTCATCAACGAGCGCGGCTGCGAGGGCTCCTATTCCACCGTGCAGCGCTACGTGAAGCAGCGCCGGGAGGAGATGGCCCGCGAGCGCGACCGCAGGGACGCCGAAGGCTTCCTGCAGCTGAGCTGGCTGCCCGGATGAGCTGTAATCTTTTGGTGGACTGTGTTTTGTCAAGCAGAAGTGAACGGTAGGGACTGCGGTGGTGATCCTGGACCAAAACGGGGCAGGAAGGAAGCCGCATGTTCAGCACCGAACAACGAAGGATCGCAATCGAGACCTTCATCAGATTCGATCATAGCTACGCAGACACGATTGCGGAGCTGGGGTACCCGACGAGGCATTCGCTCAGAGCCTGGTACAAGGACTATCTGGAGCATGGGGAGGTCAGGCTCCCGAAGCGGCAGCGGGAGCCCAAGTTCACCTTGGAGATGAGGCAGGCTGCCGTGGACTACTACCTCGCGCACGGAAAGAGCCTTGCCAGGACCATGCGCAGGATGGGCTATCCCGCCAGCAGGGAGTACCTCTGCGACTGGATCGACGAGCTTGCCCCCGGGCAGAGGAAATACAGGGGGCCGAACCCGAAAGCGGGTCCTGTCCCGCTCGCGGAGAAGATACAGGCGGTGGCCGAGCTCGAGTCCCGCAGCGGAACCGCTGCGGAGGTCGCCGAGAAGCATGGCGTGTCGAGGACGGCGCCCTACATTTGGCGCAGGGAGATTATGGGGGATAATGGCGGGGACCCCGAGAAGAAAGGCGTCCCCGTGAGCAAGGAATACGACGACCTGCCCGACGACATCGAGGCGCTGCAGGACATGCTGCGAGAGGCGAAGATGCAGCTCAGGCGGGTGCAGCTCGAGCTCGAAGTGCGGCAGGCGACCCTCGAGATAGTAAAAAAAGACCAGGGCGCCGACCCAGAGCTGCTGACGAACGAGGAGAAGGCGGCGATGGTGGAGGCGCTGAGGGCTGAATACAAGCTCTGCGAGATCCTGCCCGTGGTGGGCATGGCCAAGAGCAGCTACGAATACGCCAGGAACGCCCAGGCCGGAGGCGAGACCGAAGAGCACGCCGCAGCGCGGAAGGCGGTCATCGAGGCGTTCGAGGCCAGCGGCGGCACATACGGCTACAGGCGCGTGTACGCCCAGGTCAACGCCGATGCGGGGGACGGCGCGGCGATCGGCGAGTGGACGGTCCGCGACATCATGAGGGACGAGGGCCTGGTCGCCTGCGCCGCCAAGAAGAAGCGGCGCTACAGCTCGTACGAGGGCGAGATTTCCGAGGCGCCCGAGAACCTGCTGCGCGACGAGCGGGGCAGGCACCACTTCCATGCCGACAAGCCCAACGAGCTGTGGATCACCGACGTGACCGAGTTCCGCATCCCCGCCGGCAAGGCGTATCTCTCGCCCATCGTGGACTGCTTCGACGGCATGCCGCTGAGCTGGTCGATATCGACCTCGCCCGATGCCGAGATGGCCAACTCGTCGCTGCTCGGCGCGTGCAAGTGGCTCGGCGAGGGAGACCATCCCAAGATCCACTCGGACCGCGGCTGCCATTACCGCTGGCCGGGATGGATAAGGATATGCGATGAGAACGGCCTGGTCAGGTCGATGTCGAGGAAGGGATGCAGCCCCGACAACGCGAGGTGCGAGTCCTTATGTGCTCAAGCACATAA
>DMNP01000068.1 GCA_003452695.1 Eggerthellaceae bacterium | reverse complement strand
AGAAGGGCATCGTCAAGACCGCCGACGAGATGAAGTCGATGGGCTTTGTCGCCGCGCTCAACGGCGAGGGCTCCGCATTCAACTGGGACTCTGATGCTTCCATCAACGGCGGGTACCCGATTCTCGCATGGCAAGGCGGAATTCCCGCCGCATACGCGTGGTACGTTGCTCCTGAAGCCGAGGACTCCTACGTCATCTCGACTGCCGACGAGCTCTCCGAGTTCGCGCAGATCGTGAACGGCGCCGTGCCCGATGTCTACGGCATCGCGCAGGATGACTTCGCGGGCAAGACCGTCACGCTCGCGGCCGACATCGACCTGTCCGCCATCGAGGACTGGGCGCCCATCGGCAGCGACTACGAGCACGCCTTCAAGGGCACGTTCGACGGCGCGGGCAAGGCCATCACGGGCCTGACCGTCGTCGGCGCAGGCGCCAACTATCAGGGCCTGTTCGGCTGCAGTGACGGCACCATCAAGGGCTTCTCCATCGCCGGCGCCATCACCGGCACTACCGGCGACTACTACGGTGGCGTGGCCGGATTCAACTTCGGCACCATCGAAGACGTCATGAGCTCGGTGAACATCACCGCCTCTGGCGTCTATAACATGGGCGGCATCGCCGGCTTCAACACGTCGGGCGTCTGGGTGATTGCGGACTCTAACCGCAACAACGTCGTCCAGCCCACCTTCGAAGACGCGGTGGGCCTGGTCCAGCGCTGCGGCTGGGAAGGCACGATGCTCACGGCCGCCAACAAGGTCGGCGGCATCGTCGGCGAGAACGCGGGCACGGTCAGCCAGTGCTTCTCCGATACCGGCGCCATCTCCGCCCCCGGCTCCTCCAAGGGCGGCGCGGGCGGCATCGTCGGCCGCAACGGCTGCAACAACAACGCCGACGAGACGGGCTTCGTGGACAGCTGCTACAGCTTCGCCACCGTCGGCTCGGCGGGCGACCGCTGGTTCGGCGGCATCGTGGGCTTCCAGAACAACACCTACGGCGTCTCCGGCAAATCCCCAGTCTCTTCGACCTCCAACTGCTACTTCGCCGGAACCATCGTGAGTGGTGGCTATAGCAGCAACTGGGGCCCGATCGTCGGCAACTCCGACGGCGGTTCCATCCCGGCCATCGGCTCCAACAACTACTCGCTCGAGGGCATCCTCAGCGGCGGCTCGGCCGAGATCCAGAAGGGCATCGTCAAGACCGCCGAGCAGATGAAGGCCGACAGCCTGGTGCTCGCGCTGAACGCCGGCCTGCCCGAGGGCGTGGACGCCGTCTGGAACGCCGACAACTCCGGCGAGGGCGCCATAAACGGCGGCTTCCCGGTGCTGGCATGGCAGGGCGGCCGCAAGGTCATCGATCCCGCGCTTCCGTGGGACGGCACCGTCGACATCTCCTGGTACACCCCTGATGCGATCGAGTACCACATCTCCACCCCGGCGCAGCTCGCCGGAGTGGCGGCGCTCGTCAACGGCTTCCTGTGGAACGGTGTCACGGTCGATTCCGACAAGTTCATCGCCGGCGACAACGCCAACCTCATCAAGCAGGACACATGGATTTCCGCTTGGTCCAACAGCACGCGCTACCACGGCCAGGTCGACTTCAACGGCAAGACCGTCATCCTGGACAACGACCTGGACATGGGCGGCGTGCAAGCTGAAGACGGTACCTGGTCCGGCACCATCCTGGCGCCGATCGGCGGCAACTGGCAGTACGGATGGGATGAGGAGACCGGCACGGCCATCGTCGGCCCCTCGTCGCCTACGACCCGCACGCTCGACGCTGGTTTCGCAGGCGTGTTCGACGGTAACGGCCACTATGTGAACAACGCCGTCATTACGGTCAAGACCGGCATGGATTCCGACAACATCGGCCTGATCGGCTCGCTCGGCATCGATGCGTACGTCACCTGGAACTACTATCCGGCAGAAACGTGGCCGGCAGAGCTCGCCGTCCGCAACGTCGGCATCACCGGCTACGTGTACGGCGGCCGTTCCGTCGGCGGCATCGTCGGCAAGACGTACAACACGATCCTCGGCAACACCCAGTCGGGTGCTACGATGAATCCGATCGGCGACGGTCATCCCGTCATCGAGAACTGTGTGAACCGCGCGACCGTCCGCAGCACCGATTCCAAGGGCGTCGGTGGCGTGGTTGGCGCGTTCTGGAACAAGCCGCTGCTGTACAACTGCTACAGCACCGGCACAGCCGGCGGAGGACGTCCTGCCGGCAGCGTCGTCGGCGGCACCGAGGGTCCGCTGTACAACATCTACTCCACGCAGGACCTGGCGCTCACAGGCGAGGCGGCCACCCAGGTGCACAACGGCTATCGCATCGGCGCCGACGTGACCGACGAATACGCCAAGACGGCAGATTTCGCCAACGACCTCGGCTGGGCCTATGTGGCCGACACCAATAACATAAACAACGGCTACCCGATCCTGTTCTGGGAGGCCGGGTTGAACGAGGCCGACCTGAAGAAGGATATCTCCGCCGCGACCGTCAGCATAGAAGCGGGCCAGGAGCTCACCTTCACCGGTAGCGCCGTCAAGCCCGTCTACACGGTGACGCTCGGCGAGGGCGAAGACGCTATTACCCTGACCGAGGACACGGACTTCACGGCGACTTACGAGAACAACGTGAACGTCGGCACCGCCAAGCTCGTCTCGATCGAGGGCATCTCCGGCATCAACGGCTACACGGGCACCGTGGAAGTCAACGCCGAGTACAGCATCGTCCAGCGCGATATCGAGGGTGCGACCATCACGGCCATCCCGACGCAGTGGTCCGACGGCACGGCCGGGGCTGCCCCTGCGCCCTCGCTGACCGTTCGCCTGATCAATCCTTCGGCGACGCTCAAGGTCGATCAGGACTACACGGTCGCCTTCGCGAACAACATCGCCACGGCCGATAACCCGACTGTCACGGCTATTGCCACGCTTACAGGCACGGGCAACTACAAGGGCACGGCCTCGGCCGAGTTCGAGGTCCGCTACATGGACAGCTCGCTGGAGGGCTCCGGCACCGCCGAAGATCCCTACATCATCTCCAGCGGCGCCGAGCTCGAATACGTGTCGCAGATGGTGAACAACGCCGATGCCGAGATCTCCGAGCCGTATGCGATGGCCGACTACAAGATTGGCGCGGACTTCACGGCGACCAACATCGATCCGATTGGCCTGTCGACCGCCAAACCCTTCAAGGGCACGATCTACGGCGACGGCCACACCATCACT
>DMNP01000419.1 GCA_003452695.1 Eggerthellaceae bacterium | reverse complement strand
CGACCGATTACCGCCACGGCCCCGCGGAAACCCGCACCCTTCGACCGGCCCCGCCGCACCCCGATTCAACCGCCCTCTGCGGCCGATTTGCGCCGCGCCCCGACCGATTACCGCCACGGCCCCGCGGAAACCCGCACCCTTCGACCGGCCCCGCCGCACCCCGATTCAACCGCCCTCTGCGGCCGATTTGCGCCGCGCCCCGACCGATAATCCGCCCTCTGCGGCCGATTCCTGCCAGCTTTTGGTTTTCATGGCATAAATCGGCGGTAGAGAGCGAGCCCGTGGCTGGAATCGGGGGTAGAGGTCGACCTCTGCGGCCTATTTGCGCCAACCACTCGACCTCTACCCCCAATCCTTGCCACGAAAATCTGAAACTGGCAGAAATCGGGGGTAGAGGTCGACCTGCGGGCTCCTGCCCGGAAAAGCTGCAGTTAAGAGGCAGCTTCTATCAGGGAAGCGCCCCGCCGGCCCTGCCCCGCCGGCTCTGCCCCGCCGGGGTTGTCTCAAATTGTTTCGCTTGTGAATTACAGAATCATCCCGTCCTTTATTGCCATGGACGGCAATCCTTGTGGAAAACGCATGGCGGCGGGCGTCGAGCGTTGAAGACATTTGGGCGGTGAACAGTCCGCATCTACTGAAAACTGTAGTTTACCCAGATCGGTCACCAGTTGCTTCACACGTCTTCGATCACGGCCTGTGCCGCCGACAAAAGCCGCGGCACAGGGAAAGCATGGACCCGCGGTTCATTTGGGCAGTTGGGAATCTGGGGAATGGGAACCCGAGGAAAGCGCATGGCAGAGGGTGCCGAGCATGAGGGGGGCGGTGTAGAACAGGGGCAAGGCGTAGCGGGCAGACGACGTGGGGCCGATGATGAGCACGGCCAACGACAAGGCCACCGGCACGAACACGATGGCATAGCGCTTGTCGCGCGCACAGGCAAGGAGACAGCAGATGATGGGAATCCACCCCGTGTACAGCCCTCGCCCGAGCAGGAACGCGAGCAGCGGGTTGGTGGACACGGCATCGGTGTACACGGTATCCACCTGTTTGGCCCAAGTCTTGATGGGTTCAGGTTTGTACCAGGTGTAATGCCAGTTGTCGGCGTTCTTCGCCTGGGCGAACCCGCGCGTGTTCGCTTCGGGGAACTCGCAGGTATGGTAATACGTTATGGCCTTGCCGGGAGCCAGGAACGACCCGTTCAGCCGGCAGATCGTCCACGTGTACTCGCCCGGATGGCGCAGGCCGATGCTCAGGTAGGCCTTCAGGAATTCCGCGTAATCGGAAGCCTGCGTGCCCAGGCGCCGCTGGTCCTTCACCTGGTCGGTAATCGTGGGCCGATACGCTTCGACGGCGGCATCCACGTCCAGCACGGCGTCGACCGCGCTGCGCTCATCGGCGGTAAGGTCGTCCGATTCGCGCACGACGGTTATCACCTGCTGGTACAACGTGCCGAACACTTCCTCGTTGCCGCCCGGCGCCACGCCTCCGATGGCGGGGTACAACACGGCGGGCACAAGCCCCTGAAAGACCAGCAACGGCGCCGCGATGCACACGGCCAGCTGCTTCCAGTATCCACGATAGGCCACGAGCATGACGAGCATGCCCGGCACGAGCACGTACACGCCGGTTTTCTTCGTGACAAAGCACAGCAGCGTGGCCAGCGCAAACAAAGCGGTTCGCCGCCAGCTGCCCAGGGCCTTGCCGCGGGTGCGGAACGCTTCCAGGTACAGCACCGTCCACAGCACGTAGATGGCCGAGAACGTGGAATCCTTCAGCATCGTGGCCGCATAGAAGCCGAACAGCGGGACAAGGGCGAAGAAGGCAAGCGTTACCAGCCGAAACACCTTCGGCACGGCCAGGCGCTCCAGGTAGCAGCAGCTCAGGGCCAACATCCAGGCCGTGAAGGCGCTCTGGACGAGCGCAAGCAGGAACAGCCCCGCGTTCTGCGACCCGAACAGCGCATCGCCCACCCACACGAACGAGCCGTACAGCAGCGTGTCGAACACGGGATGGTGGTCCACGAACTCCGCATCTACGTAGCCGCCCGAATACAGCGTGGGCGCTGGCGTCTGGAACTGGTAGATCTGGCTCATGGCATCGGTGTTGGCCGCAGCCGGATACTGCAGCACCAGGCAGGGAATCCAGAACAGGAAGATGATGCCGGTGCAGATGGCGATGGAACGCGCATCCAGGGTCAGAGGCAACCAGGGAAGCGGGTTGTGCCGTGCCGTGCGCTCGACTATTCCCGGGCCGCGCCGCAGCACGAACAGCGCGCAGGGAAAGGCTATGGCCGCCACCACAAGGGCAGCAATGACCATGATAGCGGTCGCGCTCAGCGGGCCGATAGCGGGCAGGCGGTCGGTGCCTATCTGGATGATGCATGCCGGCACCGTCAGGCCGAGCACGCAGGCCAGCACCGCCGAGAACGCTCTTTCGCGCCAGGCCGTCATGCGTCCGCGCCCGCTCCCGCGGCGGCGTCCGCGCCTGCACCCCAGGCGCCCGCGCTCGTCCCCGCGCCAGCGCCCGCCCCCGCGCCAGCGCCCTCTCCCGCGGCGGCGTCCGCGCCTGCACCCCAGGCGCCCGCACCGCGGGCGCGCGCAATGCGAACCGCGGTATGCCCGCAGGCCGCAACCGCGCCCCGAGCGACTTTCGCAGCAAAGCGCAACACGCCCGCCCCCGCACGGCCCGCGTGCGAAAGCGCAACACCCGCCATGCGGCCCAGATGGCCCGCGCGCGCCATGCCGGAACCAGCCAGGTCGACCGATTGCGCTTTCTCTCCGCCGGTCCATGCGCACGGTGCGTCCGGCTCCGCCTTGGCGCCCGCTCCCGCGGCGGTAGCGCCCGCCCCCGCGGCGCCCGCCCCGACGCCGCCCGCCGCAGGGGCCTCGGCGGCAGCGCCTTCGTTCACGCAGTAGTACTTCCCCTTGAACGCCGTGTAGGGCACGTCCATGTTGGCGTACACGATGTTGTGCTTGGCCGTGCGGTCCTTCATGGGCGGAAGCTGCATGTAGTCGCCGAACAGCACTTCCATGTACTTCTCGGCCCCATCGGCTATGAGCACCTCGTGGCCCTCGAACATGACGGGCTTGCAGGTGTCGAACCATTCGCGCGGCATCTTCACGAACTTCATCTTGAATCCGGTCGTCAGCTCCACGGCATAGGGGCACTCGTCCCAGGGCCAGCGAGTCATGCGCTTCTCGCACCATTTCCAGATGCGGTAGCGCGCTTCGCGGCTGCGCACGAGCGCAAGCGGCACATGCGTCAGCAGCCGTATGACCTTGCCCTGATGGTCGGGAAGACGCTGCGAGATATAGATGGACTGCAACATGGCCAGCACGAGCTGCTCTGCCCGCGCCAGGCGCCCGGCAGGTGCGGCGTCCATGGCCATGATGTCGATGGGAATGCCGTGGTTGATGTCCTCGTCTTTCGAATGCCTGTTTATGAACGTGCCGCGGTCGTCCTTCAGAAACGAGCAGTTTATGTGATAGCACTCGGTGCGCGAGTTGCGGCACAGGTGGTAATGCGGGTCGTCGTTCACATCGTCCCAGATGCGATGCAGTCGCTCGTAGTCGGGACGGGGTATCCACACGTCCACGTCGTCGTCCCATTCGATGAAGCCGCCTTCGCGCAACGCCCCGACGCAGGTGCCCCCGCCCAAGGTGTAGCGGATGTTGTTGGCGCGGCAGATCTTGTCCAGGTGCAGCAGGCATCCCAGTTCCTTTTCCTGCAAGTCGCGCAATTCCGCATGCGGTATGCTGGTCAGGTCGAAGTACTCGCGCATAGGTGCCTTTCGGGTCGTGGAAACATGTATCGCAGTATAGCGCACCTCGGGAAAGCGAAAATGATGAGCATATGCTTTCGAGCGCGGAAACCGGGGGTGCGTCCCGGGGCCCTACCGCCCATGGCCCGGACGGCGGCGGGGACGGGGAGAGGGGTGAGGGTGATTCTGCAGGGGCCGAGCGCCTGGAAAACAAGCCGATGGCTCGTTTTCAGCGAAGCCGAGCAAACGTGAGCTTGCCCCCGTACTGGTTTGAAGCCTTTATCCGATAGCGTTGCGGCACTAGGGCCTAATTCTTGAATAACTAGTCATCTCTGCTTTTCGCGTCATCGCACCCCATCCACCCGCAACCCCGGTCTCGCGGAAACGAGGGCGGACTTGCGGGTGGACGGGGCCATCAGAGCGCCGATTTCGGCCCTTTGCAGGCAGAAGGCGGGGGTTGCGGGTGAAATCGCAAGTTGCCGGCAGGAGCCGACCAGGGAAAACTCCGCCAGGAGCCTCCCGGGAAGTGGGAAATCCACCCGCAACACGCGCCTTGTGCGGCGAAAGCCCGGGAAATGCC
>DMNP01000275.1 GCA_003452695.1 Eggerthellaceae bacterium | reverse complement strand
CGGCCTCCCCGAAGTTCGTGGCGACGCGCAGGAGCGGAACGCCGCCAGTTTCGAAGCATAAGGGAAACACGACGGAGATGTCGAAGAAATGCTCGTCTTTCGCAACGCCGATGTAGTGGTTGTACACATCGAATGCCGGCTTGTCGTCAAGTGTCTTCAAGACGTTTCTCGTGGAATCGGTTGCCTCGAACGGCACTCCCAAATTGCGCCAGCCCGTTACGAAGCTGGAACGGACATGCAGCTGTTCGCCGCCCATTAGCATGAAAACTGCGCTATTGTGCGCTGGTTTTGCCGCCGATGAAAAGACGAAGGTCTTCGCCGAATTGCCATCGTGGACGTCCGCTGCCAAGGCGCCGCCCCCGAAAACCTGGATACTGTCGTCTACGGCGGATATCTGCTTGCAAAGGCTTGGCATATCCGTGTTGCCGATGGTAGCAAGCACTTCGATGGCTTTCACCCATGGGCGCGCTTTAACGGCCTCGACCACGGTTTGCCCGGATTCTTGTTGCAGGTCGTAGCTGATGGGCAGCTGGATTGCCTCGGCTTTCGTTTCCGGACACTCGAACACGTTTGCGGCCACGACTACATGTTCTTCGGCTGATTTGCCTTCGACAATCGATCCGTTGGTCGAACAGCCTGCATACGGGGCAGTTGGAAACCGATTTTCGATCAGGCTTATTACCGGCTCGACGAGTTCGATGGCGTGCGAATCGGAGAATATCTCGAAAAGCAAGACGTTTCCCTTCAGGCCGTGCTCGTCAACGAAAGCTTCGATTGCGGATAGCCATTCGGAAAACGTCCGATTGTCGCTGTACTGCATCTGGAAACGCTTCATGAGGTACCGCTTTCCCGCGTGCTATTTTGCGTTTGCAATACTCCATCACGCTACAAGGTATTTGTAGGTCACTATTGTCATTTATTGGCTGCCGCTTTGCGTCATTTGTTGTTGCCCATGGCGCGGCCAGGAGGGAAGAGGTGTGGCGTGGCGAAGAGGGACGAGCGATCTGCGTCGATGAACCCGAGAACCCCCGAAAGTGCCCCGGCCGATTTGGGGCAGAGCGATTCGCCTTGCCATGCAATCCGCATCTTGCCATACGCCCGTCCGCAGCCCCTGCTCCGTTTCCGACATGACGGGTGTTGCGGGTGGATGGAGCCGGCAGCGCGGCGTTTCTGGGAGCTTTCGGAAACATGGATGGGGTTGCGGGTGGATATGCGAGTTGCTCGCGGAATGCGACCTGGTAAAACGTCTCCGCAGGGCCTTGAAGAAGCAGGAAATCCACCCGTAACCCCGCCTTCGCTTCGAAAAAGGGCTCGTTTCGCGAATCTGGCAGGCCGATTCACCCGCAACCCCGGTTTCTTGCTGGCGAGAAGAGGGTTGCGGGTGGATGGGTTCGGGTAACGGGCGGTGTTCGGCGGAGCGCCAGGCGGCGGGCGGGTGGCAGGCGTCCGAAGCCCACTGGGCGGGGTCTTGTGGACGAACTTCGCAGGTTATCGCCGGCAGCGAGTGCTCGTATGCGACGTCGGACTCGCGCACGACGTCGGGCCTGCCGCACCCCACCTCGCGGTTCGAGGTTCGAGCGGGAATGGGTGCTGAACCTTTGCGTCCATGATGCTATGATGGCATATTGTCCGCAGAGGCGGGCGAGAGCGAATTGGAAGGGGATTTATCATGGCAAACTCAATCACTCTGAGGCGAGCAGGTATAGCGATCTTGGCAGCCGTTGCCGCAATCGCGCTCGCGCTGAGCTGCGGTGCGGGCAAGGCGTGGGCCGGCGGTGGCAGCTCCATAGACTATTTGGACAAGAACAAGACGGTGTACGTCTCGTATCTGGGCAAGGACTTGGACCTGGGCGTGCGCGGCTACGGTGACGCCAAGAGCATCGCAAAGGAAAAGAGCTCCAACACGCAGGTGGCCACAGTTGCGGTTTACAAGACGACGACGGGCGGCACGTGGTATAACATGGTCGTGACGCTGAAGAGGCCCGGTGCCACCAAGCTCAGCTACACCCACGCCGGCAAAAAGCATGCCGTGAACTATGTCATAAAGAAGTACGCCAATCCGATTAAGGCTTTCAAGATCGGCGCGAAGAACTACGCATCGCTGTTCACGGCCAAGAAGATGCAGTGCAATTCCAACGGCTCGTATTCCGCTGCCACGCCTGCGAAGGCATTCAATGGCAAAATGAAGATTACGCCTGCTGCCGGTTGGAAGGTGAATTCCATCCACACGTCCACCAGCGCGGGCATTGCGAAGCTGAAGAACGGCTCGAAGTTGAAGGCTACCACGTTCCTGCAGGTGGAGATGAAGAACAAGAAGACCGGACAGCTGGAGAACTTCCTGTTCAGCGCAATGGGCGATTACTACAAGTATTTCAAGCAGATGCTGAAGGCTGCATAGCGAGCCAACTTGCATGATGGTGGCGATGCCCACGCGGCGTTCTAGGGGGCTCGCGGCGCAATTAGGTCATGTACGGCATCGCAACCGCCGCATTGCAAGCATGTACGGATTATCGTGGCAGAATCGGGGATTGTGCGGCGACGTCAGACTATCACGGGCACCGTACAAGCCCGTTTCCTGTCGCGACTGCCAAATTGGAACCGCTCTGGCTCCGTACATAGCCTGTTTGGGCCATGATATTCCGTACATGACCAGATTGGGCCATGATATTCCGTACATGACCAGATTGGGCATCGATTTCCGTGCATGCTTAGTCGCGCGCATCGCGTTCTGGACGAATATGCCGAACGACCGCGGCAGGATAAGGGTTCCAGCGCCCAGGTGACCACAGTAACTTTTCACAAGACGACGGCACAAGGCGACGGCGCAAGACGACAGTGGGAGGCGTGGCGCAACAGCTGCCGCTACCGCACGAACACGTAGGTCGCCTTGTCCGAGCGGGCCTCGTCGAAGGCATAGTTGCTCCAGTCGAAGCCCTTCAGCTGCTCGGGCGACTGGGCGCCGATGCTTGCGGCATAGCGCACCATCTCGCCGCGCGCCATCTTCGCGTACACGCCCTTCTGCACGACCTTGCCGTCCGTGAGCTCTCCGAACACGCAGGTCACATAGGTGTCTCCGGGTTGCAGATGCCGCTCCACCGCCTTCGCGTACTCCTTCGACGCCAGGTTCACCAGCACGCGGTCGTCGTCCATCGCCGCGCGGTACAGCGCATCGCCCCAGAACTCGTAAAGGTTGGCGTATCCGTCCACCGCTGCCTTGGACTGCATTTCCAGGCGATAGGGCACCACGCCGTCCAGGGGTTTCAGCACGCCGTAGAACCCCGACAGTATGCGCAGGTGCTCCTGCACGTAGTCCAGCTGGCCGTCCTCGAACACGGCGGGGGCCATGTAGGTGTACTGAATGCCGTCGAAGGCGAGCAACGCGGGCGTAAGGTTGCGGCGCAGGTCCATGCGCGCGAAGCGCCCGGCATTCTGCTCGGCTATGGCGTCGCTGCATGCCCAGAGCTGCTTCTGCTGCGCGTAGTCCAGGCTGCATACCCAGTCCTTCAGGACCTCGGCGCGTTCGATTAGCGCGGGCAGCCCGCACGGCGCCAAGCCGTCCGCATCCTCGACCATCTTCTTGGCCGGCGAGATGATTATCCTCACGCCAGCCCCTTCACCAGCGCGAGCATCTGCTGCGGGTTGTCCGCCGCTTTCACCTTGTCCATGGCCTCCACGATTACCCCGTCTTCATCGATGAGGTACGTCGTGCGCACCACGCCCATCGATGTCTTGCCCCCGCGCGTCTTCTCCTTCCACGCGTCGTAGGCCTGCAAAGCTTCCAGTTGCGTGTCGGCGAGCAGGGTGAACGGCAGGCCGAGCTTCTCCTCAAACTTCTTGTGCGATGCCACCGAGTCTTTGCTCACTCCCACGATGGCGACGCCTTCGCGCTGGAACTGGGAATGCAGCTCCGCGAAGCCGCTCGCCTGCTTCGTGCAGCCCGACGTGTTGTCGCGCGGATAGAAGTACAGCACGAGCTTCTGCCCGCGGTAGTCGGCCAGCGACCGCAGGTCTCCGTTCTGGTCGGGTAGGGTGATGTCGGGCGCCTTTGTTCCAACTTCCAGCATGTGGGCTCCTCTCGCGAATCGTATGCCAGCATCATAGCGAATAATCGCTTCGACGCAGGGGCAATTTCCCCCGCACGAGCTCCTTTCCTGCTTCGGCTTCCATATCGCGAATTGGAATCAGTCTCGATTCCGCGCGCCGCGGCATCCCGCCGCAGCATTCTGTGCAAAAGCGTCTGCCGCTGCTTTTAACCCAGCGGAAACGGTTGCCCTGTGCTCGGCTGATATTCTGGGCGATATGCGAAAACGGGCGGCGCTGCGCATTTCTATCCGCTGCGGTGCTGCGTTGCGCTGCACCACGTCTTTGCACCAGCCCGATGCACCTTCGGCCTGGTGCGGGTTTTCATGGGAAAGGATAGGAACATGTGCGGGATAGTGGGATACACGGGAAGCAAGCCGGCGGCTCCGGTGCTGTTGGACGGCCTGGGGAAGCTGGAGTACCGCGGCTACGACTCGGCGGGCATCGCCATCATGCAGGGTGATGCCCTGCAGGTTGTGCGCAGGCGCGGCAAGGTGGCCGAGCTGGCTCATACGGCAGGACACTTCGACCTGACGGGCACATGCGGCATCGGCCATACGCGATGGGCGACCCATGGCAGGCCCTCCGAGGCCAACGCCCATCCGCACACGTCGTGCGGCGGCGACATCGCTGTCGTGCACAACGGCATTATCGAGAACTTCGCCGAGCTGCGCGAGGAACTGCAGGCGCGCGGACACGTGTTCAGCAGCGATACCGATACCGAGGTGATTGCGCACCTGATAGAAGAAACCTACGGACAGGCGGGCAGCGACGACGCGAACAGCCTGGTGGAGGCCGTGCGCATTGCCAGCATGCGCCTGGTCGGATCGTATGGGCTGGCCGCGACGAGCGTGCGCGAGCCGGGGGTTATCGTGGCCACGCGCCGCGACATGCCCATTATCGTGGGCGATGCGCAAGACGGGGCCTACGTCGCATCCGACGCAATAGCCGTTATCGCTGCAACACGCGACGTCGTGTTCCTGGAAGACGGGCAGATCGCCCGCTTGTCACCGGAGGGGACCGCGTTCTTCGACGGGCACGGCAAGCCCATCGCGCCGCAGGCCTCGCATATCGCATGGGATATCGACGTTGCCGAAAAGGGCGGGTACCCCGATTTCATGCTGAAGGAGATTCACGAGCAGCCGCGCGTTATCCGCGACACGTTGGCGGGGCGCCTGGTGGGCGGCCGTCTGGAAATCGACGAGCTGGACATGACGGCCGAAGAGCTGAACCTGGTCGACCGCGTGTGCGTTATCGCATGCGGCACGAGTTACCATGCGGGCCTGATAGCAAAGCAGATGATAGAAGGATGGGCGCGCATTCCCACCGAAGTGGAGGTGGCAAGCGAGTTTCGTTACCGCAATCCCATAATCACGCCGACGACGCTCGTCGTGGCCGTGTCGCAGTCGGGCGAGACGGCCGACACGCTGGCCGCCATCCGCGACGCCCGCATTAAGGGTGCGCGCGTGTTCGGCATCACGAACGTGCTCGGCAGCCCCGTGGCGCGCGAATCCGACGGCGTTATCTACACGAAGGCGAACAAGGAGATAGCGGTCGCATCCACGAAGTCGTTTCTCGGGCAGGTGGTCAGCCTGACGCTGCTCGCCCTGCTGTTGGCTCAATCGAAGGGAAAGATGCGCATGAACCAGATACGCCTGATTTTCCGCGAGCTGGCCGACACTGCCGAGCAGGTGGAGCGCATCCTGTCCGACACGACGGCAATCCAGAAAGCGGCGCGCGCCTGCGTGGATGCCACCAGCGCGTTGTTCATCGGTCGCGGCATGGGGGCTGCCATCGCCCGCGAAGGCGCGTTGAAGCTGAAGGAGATAAGCTACTTGCACGCCGAGGCCTATCCAGCAGGCGAGATGAAGCACGGGCCCATAGCGCTTATCACCGAGGGCTTTCCCGTCATAGCCATCGCCACCGAAAGCCCCGTGTACGACAAGGTAATATCCAATCTGGAGGAAAGCCGCACGCGGGGCGCGCTCGTGGTGGCCATCGCCACCGAAGGCGACGAGGAAATTGCCAAGCACGCCGACCATGTTGTGTACATTCCCAAGGTGCGCGACGCCCTTTCGCCCATAACGGCCAGCGTGCCGCTGCAGCTGCTGGCCCGCTCCATCGCCGTCATGCGCGGCTGCGACGTGGACCAACCGCGGAACCTGGCGAAGTCGGTGACGGTGGAATAGCGCTGGTCTGGTCGTGGCCGGTGCCCGCCAGGCGTTACCGCCCATGGCCCGGCAAGCTGTCGAAGCAAATCGTGGAGGGAACGGCCTCTCAGGTGAAATTGCCGCAAGGTGGCACCTGCCTGGACGTTGGCTGCGGGTCGGGCGCGCTTTCCATCGCGGTTGCGCGCCGCAATCCGCTGGCGAGCGTTGTGGGGGCGGACCGCTGGGGCGCGGAATACGCTTCGTACACCAAGGAGCTCTGTGAATTCAATGCTATGGCCGAAGGGGCGTCGAATGTGCGCTTCGAGCGCGCAGATGCAGTGAAACTGCCTTACGCAGACGAATCCTTCGATGCTGTTACCAGCAACTACGTGTACCACAATGTTACCGGCGCCGACAAGCAGGCGCTCTTGCGCGAAACGCTGCGGTGCTTGAAGAAGGGCGGCACGTTCGCCATACACGACATCATGACTCCTGCACGCTATGGCAACATGCAGGCCTTCTGCCAGAGCCTGCGCAACGAGGGCTACGAGGACGTGCAGCTGGTCGCAACCGACGACGGCCTGTTCATGGACAAGGCAGAGGCTGCCGTGATGATGCTTGCAGGCTCGACCTTGCTCGTGGGCACGAAGTAGCCATCGGCCTTTCGTCCAGCTTGGTCGCACGGCGCAAGGCGTGCAGGAACGAGACGCCCAGCGCCAAGGCTTGCAGGAACGCTGCAAGGTAAACGGCGAGCGGGCCCATTGACGTATCCATCCCGATGGGCAATCGCATACAACTAGGAGGTGCAGTATGGACAGTCAGCAATACAAAGAGCTGAGCATAAGGGAGTTCACGAAAGCGGCCGAGGTATACGATTCCGGGCACGCGGGCATCTACGAAATGTGCAAGGACGACTACCTTCCCATTTTGGAGGAGCTGCAGAAGGAGCCATTCGCGGACCTGCTCGACGTGGGCTGCGGAACCGGGCCCATGATAGAGCTTTTGGCCGGCGAGTTCCCAGACCGGAAATTCACCGGCTTGGACCTTACGCCGCGCATGATAGAGGTGGCGCGCGAAAAGCAGATAGTGTCTGCGGAATTCGTCGTGGGCGATAGTGAGAACTTGCCCTTCGACGATGCGAGCTTCGATGCGGTCATCTGTGCAAACAGCTTCCACCATTACCCGAACCCCCAGATGTTCTTCAATGGCGTGGCGCGCATTCTGCGCCCGGGTGGCCGGTTGGTCCTGCGCGATTACACGACCGTTGCGCCCATCGTGTGGCTGATGAACCATGTGGAAATGCCCCTTGCCAATCTGCTTGGTCATGGAGACGTGCGCGGCTATACCATCGACCAGGTGCGTGCCCTGTGCGTGCGCGCGCACCTGCTGCCCATCCGCCTGGAACGGCGGGCTAGGTTCCGGCTTCACCTCGTTGCACGCAAACCGCATTAGCGCATGGTGCGGGTTGATAACCCTGCCGTCGGGCGTCCGCGTTGAAGGCCGTGTGTCGCAGCTACGCGATGCTCTGCAGCCAGCCGGGGCGTTCGACGCGCATCTTCTGCACGCCATGGTGGAAAATGCTTGACGTGGCCGCCTGCATGACCGCCGCCTTGGCGCTCTCGGGGTCGACGATGACCGACCCCGCCATGCAGTCCACGCCGTAGTCGTACAGCACGGTCGATGGCACGACGCTCGGCCCGACCAGGATGGTGCTCGTCGCCGACGACTGGGCCAACTGCAGCAGGCGCGGCATGGTCTTGTTGGTCAGCGTGATTCCCGTGCAGAACAAGAAATCCTGGTGGGCGACGATGTATTCGCATGCGGGGTCGGGCAGGTCGTCTCCGTGTGGGTTCCGCTCCAGGATGGAAAGCTGGCATTCGCCTGCCAGGCGCTCTATCAGCGGGAAATGCCCGACAACGCACACGCGCTTGCCCGTGCACAGGCGCCGGTACAGCTCGAAGCCGTCGTTGGTGCTCTTGTCCTCGATGCGCATGCCGGCTGCCTTCGCGTTCTCGGGCGTGGAATACCAGGCATTCAGCGCCGCCACGCCCACGCTGGCTTCCAGGAAGTTCCAGCTGATGCACTGCGCCGCCAGGTCGCGCAGCTCCATGTGCAGCGCTTCAGGGTACAATCGATAGCTGCCGCGTCCGCCGCTTACGATCATGGCCATGCCGCAGCCGCTTTCGGCCTCGACGATAACCCAATGGTTGCCGACAAGTACGTCCTTAACGGCAATGCCCGCGGGCACGCCTTCCACCAGCTGTTTGTACAGCTCCCATTGCTCGGGCAGCTTGTTCATCTCTGCCCAGCTGGGCAGCGGCGCACTTTGCATATTCATGTTTCATCGCATTCAATCGGTTGCATTCTATTCTCATAATAGATGAACTTTGCCGAGTGTGTCAGGGGGACGTTTCTCCTTGACGCACTTACATTCTGGTGGTGCATCATCCCCCGCCCGCCCGTCCGTGTGTCAAAGAGAAACGTCCCCCTGACACACGAGCGGAGAAAAGGGTGTAGAACTCGTGAGCGGTAAATACCTTCTTGCAAACGAAGTCGAGCTCTGCAATAATTAGCGGGCTGTTCTGAAGCAGCTGGGAGTGTCCCCATAGTCTAGAGGTCAGGACGCGGCCCTTTCAAGGCTGAGACACGGGTTCGATTCCCGTTGGGGGCACCACGAATGCTACTGGGCTTACCAGCCTGGTTTGAGGGTGGCGGAAGCGCCGCCCTTTTTCATACTTGAAGAACTGCAGGGGTCGGTTTCGCAAATGGCCTGCAGTACGAGAAGCATGGTTCCGGTAAGGCGCCTCGCGCTTCGGGAAGCATGCTTTCGGGATAAGAATTGGAGTTTTCCTTGACATCGTTCGAAGACCTCGGCCTGTCCGAAAAGGCCTTGTCGGCCGTTGCGCGCATGGGCTACGACGTTCCCACGCCCGTGCAGGAGCAGGCGATTCCGCTCGTGCTGGAAGGGCGCGACATCATAGCGGCCGCCCAGACGGGAACGGGGAAGACCGCCGCGTTCATGTTGCCGTCGCTCGACCGCCTGGAGCATGCCAAGGGCGGTTCGGGGCCGCTCATGCTGGTGGTAACGCCCACGCGCGAGCTTGCCCAGCAAATCGGCGAAGTGGCGGAACAGGTGGCGCTTTCCACCCATCATCGCATTACCACGGTCGTCGGCGGGCTGTCCTACAAGCCCCAAATTGCCAAGCTGCGCCGCGGCACCGACATCCTCATCGCCACGCCGGGGCGCCTGATCGACCTTATGGACCAGAACGCCGTGCGTCTGGAAGACGTGCAGGTGCTCGTGCTGGACGAGGCCGACCGCATGCTCGACATGGG
>DMNP01000242.1:6124-6278 GCA_003452695.1 Eggerthellaceae bacterium | reverse complement strand
CCTACCTGTCGGTCATCGAGGCGCTGCACCATGCCGGCGTGGCAAACGGCGTGAAGACGGATATCCGCCTCATCGACGGCGAGCAGCTTGACGACGGCAACGCGGCCGACGTGCTTTCGGGCATGGACGGCATCCTGGTGCCGGGCGGTTTCGG
>DMNP01000242.1:0-5996 GCA_003452695.1 Eggerthellaceae bacterium | reverse complement strand
TACCTGGGCATCTGCCTGGGCCTGCAGGCGGCGGTCTGCGAGTTCGCGCGGCATGTGGCCGGGCTTGAAGGCGCGACGTCTTCCGAGTTCGCCGACGAGGGGACGCTGGCTGCCGACGGCGCCGTTCCCTTCGTCATCGACCTCATGCCCGAACAAGAAGACGTCGAGGACAAGGGCGGCACCATGCGCCTGGGCGCCTACCCGTGCAAGGTCGCACCTGAAACGAAGGCGTTTGCCGCCTACGGCGCCGAGCTGGTGTACGAGCGCCACCGCCACCGCTACGAGGTGAGCAACGCCTACCGCGACGAGCTCGCCGCCAAGGGGCTCATGATTTCCGGCCTTTCCCCCGACGGGCGCCTGACCGAGATGGTCGAGCTTGCTGACCATCCCTGGTTCGTCGCCACGCAGGCCCATC
The DNA here is from genome assembly GCA_003452695.1 of Eggerthellaceae bacterium. Taxonomy (GTDB): domain Bacteria; phylum Actinomycetota; class Coriobacteriia; order Coriobacteriales; family Eggerthellaceae; genus UBA9715. The sequence goes on along the minus strand of DMNP01000242.1, from coordinate 5,581 downwards.
CCGAATTCAAGAGCCGCCCCCTAAAGCCGCACCCCCTCTTCCGCAGCTTCATAGCCGCGGCAATACGTTGAAGCGCCGGCACCAGGCATCGGCGTTTCACCCAGGAGCTCAATGAATCAGTAGAGCTTGCGGAACATGAAACCGTTTGCAGCTTCTTCGATCGAGTCGTCGAGGGGCTGAAGTGCTGGGGCAGAGACGCCCGCTTTGGCAGCGCGGCGCGCAAGCGCGCGTTCAATCAGCCAGTCGGCAACCTCGGGGTTCTTGGATAGAACGGGGCCATGGAGGTAGGTGCCGATGACGTTGCGGTACAAAACGCCGTCGGCGATGCCATCGTCGTTGTTGCCCTTGCCGTGTTTTCCGATGACGCGCCCGAAGGGGACGCACGTATCGCCCAGATACGTGCGTCCGGCATGGTTTTCGTAACCGACGACCGGCATGCGCGCGAGCGAGCTTTCCAGCGCGATGTTGCCGACGAGACGATTGCGCGAACCACCCTCGGCGCGCTTGGTGGCGAGGTCGAGGATTCCCAGGCCCGGCACGCTTTCGTCGTTCAGAAGCCATTCAGTGCCGAGTATTTGGTAGCCGCCGCATATGGCGAGCAGGGCCCCGTCGTCTTCCACGAAATCGCGTAAAACATGGGCTTGCGCAATCAGGTCGCGCGACGCCAAGCGCTGCTCGCGGTCGGGCCCACCGCCCAGAAAGACGATGTCGACATCCGAAAGGTTGATTTCATCCCCGTGTCTCACGCGCACAACGTCGACCTTCAAGCCGCGCCAACGAGCACGATTCACGAGCACCGTGACGTTGCCTGCATCACCGTACAGGTTCAGCAGTTCCGGGTAAAGATGCACGATTGTGAGTCCCTCAGCCGGTTGTCCAATGGAACTAGGAGCGGATGCAGGCATTCGGCCGTAAGCGTTGCGTCTCGTTACGTGTGCCCGTCCAGTCGCAGGAGAAGCTTCGCATGCTGTTTCAGGCTCGGGCGTTCGATCCAAACTTGTGACGGGTTCGGCGACATGCATATGACCTTCAACGCAAAGGCGGTCAAGTCCTGCTTTTACGCCGGGCAGTGCCGTGTAGTTCGCGATGAGGAACAGCGTTGTGTCGGGGGACTCTGCGGCGGCTTTGCCGAGAAAGTCCTCGGCATCGTCGATGAGGTCGGCGTGAATGTCAGCATGCTTCAAACGCAATTGCATGTCGTTGCGCCTAATCCCGCCTGCGAATGCCGTCAGGTCAGGGATGCCTGCAAGCTCTTGGAAATCGACGTCCCACAGCCACGAGACGTCATGCCCGTCGGCCTCGCGGTCGTTGATGAAGAATGCGACGGCCTTGGGCCCGGGCTCGCTTGCAACGATGCGGAGGTTCTGGTTGAACCCGGTCGGGTTTTTCGCCAGGTTCAAGAGTATACGACGTCCCTGCAACTGATAGGCTTGCAAGCGCCCATTATGAGGTGAATATGCTTGTATGGCTCTATCTACGCTGGCAAACGCAACACCGCAACAGTCAGCCGCAACATATACGGCCAAAACGTTGTAGAGCATGTACGCGCCCTCGAAGGGTGTGATGACGTGCTCAGAAGACCTTTCGCGTTGCACGTTGAACGACGCGCCGTCAGCGCCGAGCGCAACATCGCATCCGGCGTAGTCGGGTTGGACGCGTGTAAACCCGCACGTCGGGCATTGAAACGATCCAAGCTGGCCGTATTGGCGCCACGTGTAGTTCAGCAGAGAATCGCAGCATTGGCACATGCTTGCGTCGGCGATGCTGTTCTGCGGCAGCCCCAAATCTTCATTTAGGCCAAAAGAAACGCGCTTGTTGGAGACACGTTCGGCGATTGCTTGGCACAAGGGGTCGTCGGCGTTATAGATGAGTGTCGATTCAGGAGACGCATCCAGCGCTCCGGCGATTGCCGCCTGGATGTGGTCGATCTCGCCCATGCGGTCAAGCTGGTCGCGGAACAGGTTAAGCAGTACGACGTAGTCGGCCCGAAGTTGTGGCAACGACTTGGCCAGCCACAATTCGTCGCTTTCGAACACGCCCCAGTCGGCTTTGTCGGCGTGCAGCAGGGAAGTCGCCAAGCCGGAATCGAGGTTGGCGCCCGTGCGATTGCACGCTACTGTCTTATCGGCTGCTTCAAACGCGTCGGCGAGCAGGTTCGTGACCGTGGTCTTGCCGTTGGTGCCCACGACCACGACCGACCCTTCGCTTAGGCGCGGCTTCAGGTCGGCGATGAGCGTCGGGTCGATGTAGAGCGCCGCCTTCCCGGGGAAGTTCTCGGCCGGGCGGTGAAACGCTGTACGAAGCCCCCAGGTCGAAACCGCGCCCACTGCTTTCGCTATGTCAAATCTCAGGCTCATCGGTTATAGTGCCTCCTAAGCCGGCATGATTAATCAGCGCTAGACTGCAGCTTCCCCGCGCTCGCGGGTGCGGATGCGCACGACCTCCTCGACGGCGCTGATGAAGATCTTCCCGTCGCCGACCTCGCCGGTCGCGGCTGTTTCGCAGATGAGGTCAACCAGCATGTCTACGTCCTCGTCGGGCACGATGAGCTCGAACTTCACCTTGGGGATCATGTTCAGCAACACCTCGGTTCCTCGGTAGAACTCCGACCACCCATGCTGGTTGCCGCAACCCATGACCTGGCCCACGGTCATGCCCGAAACGTCTGCTGCAAACAGCGCGTCTTTCAACGGCTCGAGCTTCTCAGGCCTCACTATGGCGATGATTCTTTTCATGTTGCGTGCTCCTTTCGAGCGACAAGGGGATAATCCCGCCCGCCTTTGCGTGTCCGTCCAATCGGCGGGAAGCGCTCCGCCCCACAAGCTTGTGCCGCTAATCAAGTCCCAGGTAGGCTGGGTAGGCGCTCTCGCCGTGTGTCGCGACGTCCAAGCCCCGCGCCTCGTCTTGCTCGCTGACACGCAACGAGCTGTGGAAGACGGCTTTGGCAGCTAACCCGATGACCAGCCCGCCAGCGATGACGAACGCGAGCGTCACCAAGATGCCCAGGGCCTGGCTTGCGAGCAGCGAGACGTCGCCGGTGTATACGAGTCCGCCGAAGTCGGTCCACGACAGTTCGGGAACGCAGAACACACCGGTCAAAAGACCGCCGACCACTCCGCCGACCGAATGGCAGCCGAAAGCGTCAAGCGCGTCGTCGTAACCGATCTTGCGCTTGGCAACCGAGATGGCGAAGAAGCAGCACGGCGCCGTGACAAACCCGATGACGACAGCCGCCCACGGCTCGACGAACCCGGCTGCCGGCGTGATGCCGACAAGGCCCGCGACCAGCCCCGTGCAGGCGCCGACGAGCGTGGGCTTGCCGACGCGCAACCGCTCGACGACCATCCACGAAAGCATGCCGGCGGCCGACGCGGCGACAGTGTTAAGCAAGGCGAGCGCCGCCACGCCGTCTGCCGAGAACTGAGAACCGGCGTTGAAGCCGAACCATCCGAACCACAACAGCGCCGCACCCAACGCCACGAACGGTACGTTATGCGGACGATAGCTGACCAGGCCGAACCCACGGCGCCCGCCAAGCAGCAGGCACAGCACCAGGCCCGTGACGCCCGAGCTGATGTGCACGACGTCGCCGCCTGCAAAATCAAGCGCGCCGATCATGTCGCCGATGAGCGACCCCTCGCCGCCCCAAACCATGTGCGCGAGCGGCGCGTACACCAGGGGAATCCACAGCGCGATGAACAAGACCACAGCCCCAAACTTCATGCGCCCGGCAACTGCACCGGTTATGATGGCGCACGTGATCATGCAAAACGCCATTTGGAAGCATATGTTGATAATGGCGGGGTAGATGGCACCTTCGGGAACGTCAGCAGTCTGGACCAGCATGTCGTTAGTTGCCGCCAAGCACCCCAATTGGTCGAAGCCCCCAAAAACAGGTATCGATCCATCGCCGCCGTAAGCGAACGACCATCCGCATACGACCCACATCACGCCGACGATGCCAATGACGCTCATGACCATTATCATCGTGTTGACCACGTTCTTTCGCCGCGAAAGCCCTCCGTAGAAAAAAGCAAGCCCCGGGGTCATGAGCAGCACAAGCATCGTGCATATGAGCATGAAAGCGGTCGAACCTGTGTCGTACATCGCGATCACCTTCCTCTTCAATCGGGCTTGCTCGATTTTTAGGGCTGCGCATTACGCGTCTGTTACAAAACGCTGCGCGTAATCGCACGTTCATCGGCATGCAACCAGCTGTTAACTTTGAATCGCGCGTGATGTTAGGGATGGGAGCTCGGGTCAGGCGGCCCACCCAAGGTGGCGAGCCAACGTCACCAGTCGCCCTTTCACTTGGACATCCTGACTCCTGCAGTTAAGAAGGACCGAATTACTCTCGTGAGCTAGGGATGCGGCCTTGTTTTCTTGAACGTTCCCCGTCTCGCTACGAGGCTCCTCGCGGAATCTTCACAGCCGACTCGAAGACAACCCGAGATGCCGCTCGCGACGTTTATGCATACGTCCCCGACGTTTATTACGATCATGCCTGGACCGATGAAATGCTCTATGAGCGCTACGGGCTCACGCGGGAAGAGATCACATACATCGAATCCGTCGTGGCGCCGATGGAATAGCGCGCAGGAGATAACGTGGGGATCATCGCGCGCATAAGGGGCAAGGAGCCGGGAATCCTGAAGAAGATACCGCACGCCTCCCAGGGCAAGGGCCATTACGGCGAGTGCCTCACGGAATACGCCCTGGAACACGGCAATCTCGGGAACGTCGCCGTGTTCTCCAACGCCATCATCCCGCGAACGTCCGACCCCACGTCCACGTCGGAGATCGACGTCGTCATGCTCCACGAAAAGGGCGTCTTCGTCATCGAGTCGAAGAACTACTCGGGATGGATATTCGGCTCGGCCGACCAGAGGAACTGGACCGTGACGCTCAACTCCAACTCGAAGGAGCGCTTCTACAACCCCATCAAGCAGAACCGCGCCCACGTGAAAGCGCTCTCCGACTACCTCGACCTGGAAGAGGAGGCGTTCAGCTCCTACATCGTGTTCTCCGAGCGATGCGAGCTGAAGAAGGTGCCGCCCGATACCGCCGAGTACGTCATCTGCAGGAGGCACCACCTGCTGGGCAACATCCGGAAGGACCTCGACCGCTTCGACCCGATATTCGACGCGGCGACGTTCGAGGAGCTGAGGGCGTCGCTCGCCGCCCTCGCGGAAGGCTCCACCCAAACGGCCCGCACGCAGCACGTGGAGGAGGCCCGGAAGGTCGACTCGGGAAACGCCTGCCCGTGGTGCGGCTCCGAGCTCGTCAGGCGCAACGGCAAGTACGGCCCGTTCATGGGCTGCAGCTCCTACCCGAAATGCCGTTTCACCCGCGACGCCTAGCCACCAGCGGCTTTTGAGGATTTTTCTGCTTGCCCCGCCGGCCATCGGTGCCGCCGCGCGCTGCGTCGTCGTTGCCGGGCCGCAGCCCACGCGCCCCCGCCTGCGGGCTTGCGCGGGGCTGCCGCGCCCCACGGGGCGCACAGCGCATGGAAGCGCCACTGGGCTGCCGTGAGCGCGGGCCCCTGCGCTGCTCCGCGTGTTCCGCCGACCAGCCAAGCCGC
>DMNP01000326.1:327-9316 GCA_003452695.1 Eggerthellaceae bacterium | reverse complement strand
CGGCTGAAGGGCCGGTCATTGGGGGCGCTGTCCTCCGAGAAGGCAGGGTGCGGGCAGCCATCCAGCGCGGGAGCGATGCCGCCAACCAGATTGGACGCATCGCTTCGCACAGGTGGCAACTGCGCGAGCCGGAAGACCTACAGCGAAGCGAACATATCGGGCATGCCGGCCAAAAGGACAGCCGGCACTGCGGGGACGGCAAGCCGTCTCTGGTGCGAAGCATGCGCCAGAAGACGTCGGGCCCGACCTTCAGTGCCGGCTGTTTTCTTTTCCGACATGCCCGATTTTCGTTTCGGCGGCTGCATGCGCGGGGCATGGCGCCTTGCCCCGCGCGTGGCTTGGGCGCATGCAACGTGCGCGCGGGCTGCTGCAGCCAAAGCCGCGGACGCCAGCGCGAGCGAAATGCGAGCGTTGGCTGCGGCCCTGTGGGGAATCGGTCGCCCTCCCAGGGGCCGTGCGCAAAGCGCTGCCGCTGACGAGCGGTCGGCGCCGAGCGAGCGGCAGAAGCCCGGTCCCCCAGGCACCGCGCATGCGGGTGCAGGGGAACAGCCGAACCTGTCCCCGGCTTGCTCCCCGGCATCCGCATGTGCGGACGGGACGAAGGGAAGATGCTCATGAACACCCTGCCGAGCAGGGCATTCCTGCCATGCGCGCATGCCGACGCGCGCAGCGCACATCCTGTATCGATGTTCCACTAGCCAGAAGCCATCTGGCCGCAGCCGCGTGCGAGCGCGATACGAAAGGAGAAGCGCATGCGTACGAAAACGATGCGCCCGCGCAAGGATTCGCTGGGAAAGCGAATCCTATGCGGCGCGATGTCCGTGGTGCTTACGTTGGGCCTGATGCCCGGCCTGGCATTCGCGGGCGACGACGGTGGGGGCGGCGCCCAGGGCGCGCCATCGGGGACCCTGCAAACGGGCGCGATAGACGCAACAAGCCCAGCAATGCAGACCGGTGAAACGTCTGCGCCCGCAGGATTTGCTTCCGCGGCGCCTTCATCGGTTGCCTCAACGCCTGCAGAGACTACGATCCAGGCAACGGGTATGCAGTTGGCTCCGCAGGCTGAAGACGACATCGTCACGGGTGTTAAGTTCTGGAACGGCGATCCCATTGCCTACGACGCCGAGACTCGTGAGTACACCTTTGCTTATACCGAGGGGTCTACGGGTACCGGCCTAGCGACTGTCACCTTCAAAGAGGGTGCTTCGGTGGTCATGTCGTACAAGAGCTCGTCGGGCGCCGACCAAGAGAGGACATGCGCTTCGGGTGCGCAAGTGAACATGGGCTCTTACATCGTGGCAAGCGGCAACATGACGTTTACGCTTACGGCTACGCTTGGCGATGAAACGCAAGTCTACAAGTGCACCATCAAGCGCACTCCGCGCGTAGGGACGGTTACGGTCAGCAAGCCAGGCGGCACGGCCCTGTCGTTCACGAGCGGGGAAACATACGTGCCAGTGGGCGTCGACAAGGTGGTTGTGAATGCCAGGTCGTACGTTGCCGAAGGCGTGAACATGTATGTTAACGGAGCGGCTGTTCAGTCTGGCGAAGATAACGAATTGAGCTGCGATTACGACGCCAACGGCGTATTTACCATAGTCGTTAAAGCCGAACGCGACGGCCTCAGCTCTGAAAACACCTATAAGGTTATTGTCGACGAAGACACCCCAAGCGATGCTCTCGGCGGTGGCAAGTGCGGAACCGATTTGAAGTGGTATGTTTCCCCGGCTGGTGCGCTTGTCATTCACGGCGCAGGCGCTATGAACAATTACTCGAACGGAAACGCGCCGTGGATGGGTCTGCGCGAAAGCATAAAGAACATCAAGATTAACGACGGGGTGACCACTATCGGCAACTATGCGTTCTCTGCCGGCTCGTGGGGGACTAATCACCTGACCGGCGTAAAGCGCATAGTCATTCCCAATAGCGTGACTGCCATCGGGGATGGCGCGTTTTTAGCCATGCCTAACTTGTCATCGGTTTCCATAGGATCGGGCGTCCAGACAATTGGCGGCCAGGCGTTTTCGCGAAGCGGCATCAAGTCGATCGTCATTCCGGAAAATGTGAAGACAATCGGCACGAGCCAATGGAATGGCAGCGCGTTTGCTAGCTGCCCGAATTTGGCCAGCGTCGAAATCTATGCTTCGGATTTGACGATGCAGGGATCGAACCATTTCCAAGGTTGCGCCAATCTGGCAGAGGTTTACATTGGAAGTGGCGTGAAAAGCCTTGGCTCCAATGCTTTTTCGGGCTGCTCGTCCTTGGCTGATGTGACGTACGAGGCCGCAATAGATGTTCCGGACTATGCTTTCCAAAATTGTTCATCGCTCAAGTCAATTCATCTTCCTGCTGGCGTGACGGCGATAGGGCGGTATGCATTCAGCGGTTGTGCTGCGTTAATGGACATGGACATGGGCTCGACTGTTGCTAGCATCGGCAATTATGCGTTCAGAGACTGTAGTTCGCTGAAATCGATTGAAATACCTGGTAGCGTAAACTCACTCGGAACCTACGCATTCCAGAATTGCTCTGGGGCAACGGTTCTTAACATTGGATCAGGCGTTACGTCTATTCCGAATTACGCATTCGATGGATGTTCTTCAATTGCAAGCGTGACGGTTCCCGCCCAGGTAACTTCAATTGGCCAATATGCCTTCCGTAACGCCGATGCTATTACCGAAATCGTGATTCCTGCAAGCGTTAAGACGCTTGGCGACTATGCTTTCCGCAATTGCGATGAACTGGCAAGCGCAACTATCGAAAGCGCCGATATCGAGCTTAACGCATATCAGTTCATGGAGTGCCCCAAACTTACGAGCATCAAAACGGCCGGCGAACTTAAGGCAGATGATGCGGGTATCATTTACAGCGCAGATGGCAAGACGCTCATACTGTGCCCTGCCGCCATCGAAGGCGAGGTGGCGATTCCCGAGGGTGTCGAAGCGATTGGAGATGCGGCGTTTGCCGGCTGTGCAGGTATAACCAAAGTGACGATGCCGAACACCCTTGTAAAAGTCGGTGCAAATGCGTTCCAGGGTTGTGCCGCGCTCGAATCCGCCGATTTGCCGGTTTCGGTGACCGAGGCTGGCGAAGGTATTTTCAGCGAATGCGGCGCCCTTAAAGCCCTTCCTGCACTCGGCGGACTTACGGAGATTCCAAGTTCTGCGTTCGAGGAATGCACGGCGTTGACTTCTGTGAATCTTCCCGATACGGTTACGTCCATTGGCAACCACGCTTTCTACTACTGCGATAATCTCGCGTCGGTGACTCTGCCCAGTGTGCTTACCGCGCTTGGCCAGAATGCTTTTAGAGGATGCTCGGCGCTCGAGACAATTGATATTCCGGGAACCGTTAGCACAATACCGAACTATGCCTTCGATAACTGCACTTCGCTTACTGACGTGACGCTGCATGAAGGCCTCACTTCAATCGGACATCAGGCATTTTCCAACACCGCCATCGAACGCATCGAGATTCCCGAAGGCGTTACGAGTCTGGGCAATTATTCGCTCGGCTACAACCGGGTTTGTCCCAAGGAGGTTGTGCTTCCGGTTTCGCTTAAAGTAATCAATCAGAACTATACGTTCGGGTCTAATAATGACTTGCGTTTTATAGCGGCAAATGTCGAGCACTTCTATTATCGGGGAACCGACGATCAGTTCCAGGAGATGCTTGCGGCTTCGGGTAATAGCTATGCGTCGGTGCGCGCCGTGAACTGCCCGGTAACCTACCTGTATGGATCTACCGGGGCTGCGCCTGCCATCGCCGATGTTTCTGATACCTTAAGCTTTGCGCAAGGCGCCGATGCAACTGGTGCGCTTAAGCTTACGGTCGAGGCGATTCCCGAAGGCGCTACACTTTCCGTTAATTGGTACAAGAGCAATTCTGACGGCAGCTTCACCAAGATTGATAGCGCCGTCGATGGCTTAAGCGCTACGGCGACACCTTCAACTGCTGCAGTAGGTGCCGAGTCCTATTACGCAGTTGCCACGTTAACGGCTGCCGATGGCAGCCAAGGCTGCGTGGTCAGCGACAATGTGCGTGTGTTGTGCGGTATTGAGTTTCCATCGGGCGACGGTACGGTCGAGCGTCCCTTCGAGATTGCCACGAGCAAGGATTTCGAGACGTTGAAGCTGTATGTCGATTCCGGCGCCAACACAGCGGGCGTTCATTTCCGCATGAGCGAAGACGTCGCACTGCCTGATGGTTGGGCTGGCCTCGGTACGTTCCATGGTGTGTTCGATGGCGACAACCACGTGCTCACCATTCCTGAAGGCGGAAAGCCGCTGTTCAGCGTGTTGGCTAACGCCACTGTGCAGAACCTGAGTATCTACGGCGCTAACATCAATGGAAACGGTCTGGCAAGCGACTTGCAAGGCCAGAACAAGATTGATGGCATCACCGTCAAGGAAGGCAGCAGCATCCGGGGCTCCGGTTTGGTCAGCACGACGGCTGGAAGCGCGAATCGAGCAGCCATCAGCAACTGCACGGTCGAGAAGAACGTGAAGGTTGGCTGGGACGCGACGGCTGGTGCGCCTGCCGAGCAGGAGTCGTTGGCTGGTTACTACAGCGGATCGATAGGTGTCGGATCGATTGCGGGTTCGCTCAACGGCTCGATTGTCAACTGTGTGAGCTATGCAGATGTCTACGGCTACAATGTCGTAGGCGGCATTATGGGCCGCCAGGCGCAGTCGATGAGCGCAAACCGAGTGGTGAACTGCGAATTCCATGGCAATGTGCATGCTACCGGCATCAGCGCGGGCGGTATCGTTGGCGCGGGCTACATTTCTGTATCCGCTCCCAACGGCTCTTGTGTGACGATCCAGAACTGCCTGGTAACCGGCAACGTTGAAGGCAGCGACTATGTGGGCGGCATCTTCGGCGGCGAAGGCAATGCGACTGCGGGCGTGGAAGAGGCCTGGTCAAACGGTGTTGGATACGTAACCGACAACCTGTTTGCTGGCAAGGTGTATGCTGGGGAAGGCGCCGTTGCCGTGGGCGCCATTGTCGGCTACATGCGTGGCATCAATGCGTACAACGTTATCGAGAACAACTACTATGCCGAGGACTGCGGAGCGGCCCGTGGTATCGGTAAAGCCTTCCACGTGGACACTTCGGCCGTACCCTACGGCATCGCGGCCGACGGCACCTTCTATTTCAATTCGGCAGTCGACGACCTTTACGAGATCTACCTTATCGTGGATGGCCCTGAAGACGCTTATCGCAGCGTTACTGGCGTTTCTGGTGGCGTGCGGGATGATAATCCGCTCGCCAATACGGCCGTTACCGCTCCCGTTTCCGCTGCATCGCTGGCCGATGGTACGACGGCCGCGGCGCTTAACGGCGGTGTTTATTCGTTGGGCAACTGGACGGTCGCCGATTCGGCTACCGCCCATCAGGTGGGCGCCTTCATCACCAATCTCGAGCTTTCGGGCGACTACAAGACCGAGTATGTAGTGGGCGAAGCAATCGATACCTCGAACATGCTTATCACCGCCACCTATAGCGATGGCTCCGTGGAAACCGTCGACCCTGCCAATTGCACGTTCGAATTGGATACGGCCACGGCGGGAACCAAGACCGTTACCGTTTCCTACAAGTCCGCTCGCGTAACGTTCACCGCGCTCGTGGCCGAGGGAACGAGCGACTACAACCCTGATATTCAGGGCACAGTTTATATTAGCGTATCGGACGATGGGCGATTCAAGGTGTCCGACGGCAACAATGCGGGCGCAGTGCTGTCGTATGTTCCTGTCGACTTGGCCGAAGTGGCAAAGATTAACCTGGACGAGCTGGGCTTGGGCGACTACAAGCTGGTCGCTTCGGGCGAAGGGGCCGATTATCGCTACGACGTGAATGTCCTGCAGCTGTTCGCTTACGTGCAGGCGCATTACGGCGCGGACGGCGCAGAGGGTCTGCAGGTTTCCGGCGCCCCGGGCTCGCTGCTCGTTGAAACCTTCATGGGTCATGATATGAACTTCAACTATTATGTGAACGGCGCCTTCCCCATGCAAGCCGATAAGCCGGGCATTGGTGCGACCTGTGACGAGGTTGCGCTCACCGACGGCGATTTCGTGGATGTATCCATGTTCACTGACTACGATTTCATCGATGACCCCTTGGTAGGTTTCCATTACTTCCTGGACGATCAGGGCGCTGTTGCCCATGCATACACTGCCGTCGACGGCGAGGCCGTGAACGTGGCGCTCGGGCGAATTTACGAGAACACGGGCGGCATCATTGCCGAAGCGGACTATCCACTACGCTGGGGCAGCCAGGCCGATTGGGAGTCCTACTATGGCGTGGGTTCGGCAACCCGCCCGGATGCAAACGCCGGCACCGCTGTAATTACGGACGAATCTGGTAAGGCCAGCATCTCGTTCCCTGAAGCAGGCGCGTACTATGTATGGGCCGATGGCGCACTGGGCACGGTAGAGTCCACCGCAGGCTCGTATGTGAGCTCGCCGGCTGTAGCGTCAATCGAAATCGTGACTAAGGGAGCGTCCGATGCGCAGGCTGCACAGGCTGCGCTCGATGTTGCCGGCGAGGCGGCGAAGGCTGCCGCCGATGCCAACGCCGCCGCCGCAGAAGCGCTGAAGGCGGCGCAGGACGAAACCGATGCCGAGGCGCGTATGGAAAAGGTCGCCGCTGCTCAAGAAGCGGTCGAGGCCGCACAAGCTGCAGCTCAGGTTGCCGTAGAGGCGGCCACTGCCGCTGCCGAGGCAGTTGCTAAGGCTGCAGAAAGTGCCGTAGGCGAAGACGAGCAAGCCGTAGCGCAAAAGCTTGCGGAAGACGCCCGTGCCGCCCAGGCAGCTGCCGAACAGGAATTGGCGGCTGCGGCGGGCCATCAAGATGCGGTGCAGCAGGAAGCTGCCGACGCCATGGCGGCTACCGAGGTCGGCCAAGCGATTGAGCAGGCCAAGAAAGCTATCGCTGAAGCAACCGCAGCGCAGGCCGATGCCGATGCGGCCATCGCTGCCGCCGAGGCAGAGACCGATCCTGTTGCCAAGGCCGAAAAGGCGACTGCGGCTCAGACAGCGGCGATTCTGGCACAAATTGCCGCCGATAAGGCAAACGAGATGGCTGCCGCAGCCGAGGCGGCCGCTGCGAAGGCTCTGGAAGACGCGACCACGGCTTCCGGCAAATCTGCCGCAGAGTTGCTTGCGGCTTCGGCAAAGGAGGTAAAGGATGCTGCCGCGCAGGCACAGTCTGCTGCCTCCACTGCCAAGGCTTCCGCAGACGGGGCTGCGCAGGCCGCCGCAGCTGCTGCCAAGACCGACATTTCCGGCGCTGCGGTGAGTGCTGCCGGCGGAAGTTATAGTGGCAAGAAACTCGAGCCTGCCGTAACGGTCAAGCTTGCTGGAAAAGAGCTTGCAGCAGGAACTGACTACGACGTGTCCTACACCAACAATACCAACGCCGGCGCTGGCGTGGTCATCGTGAAGGGCAAGGGCGCCTACACCGGTTCGGCTGTGGGCACCTTCACCATCGCCCCCGCCAAGAACGCCTTCAAGGCCACGGCCAAGGCCAAGAGCGCCAAGAAGGCCGTGAAGGTGAAGGCGGGCAAGGCGTTCGCAGCCAAGAAATACGTGAAGGCTGGCAAGCGCGCCTTCGGCGGCAAGCTTGCCTTCGAGCTGGCCAAGGCGCCGAAGAAGATAAGGGCCTCCCTTACGGTGAACCCCAAGAACGGCAAGATTACCGTTGCTAAGGGCACCAAGAAGGGCACCTACACCATAAAGGTGAAGCTGACCAGCAAGGCCACGGCAAACTACACCTCCGTAAGCAAGACCGTGAAGGTTAAGCTGAAGGTGAAGTAGCATCGGCCTTAGGCCCTCATGCGCAGGCGGCCCGCAGCCAAGCTGTGGGCCGCCTGTCCTGTATTGGGCTCCTTTTCGCGGCTCTGCCGCTGGCATTGGTGTAAGGGTATTCTAGAAAAAACGAATATTTATAGCTAGAAAAAACGAATTTAAACTCTTCAAAATGCTCCGGCAGCATTTGCGGGCATGCGCCTGCATCGCCGAGACGTACCTCGCATATGAAGGGCGTGCCCCCAACGATGCAGCGGACCTAATGGGCAGAAGCGCCCGTTAGGTCCGCTATGCTAAAGCCCCCGTGCGTGGCTAGTCGCACGGGGGCTTTAGAAGTGCATTGCGGTTTGTGCTTACATGTACTGCGCCAGCAGCGCGTCGATGGTGCCATTGGCCTTCATGTTGGCCAGGGCGCTGTCGATGGCCTTGGTCAGCTCCGGGTTGTCCTTCGACACGGCAATGCCGTAGTCCTCGCCCGTGGCGATGGCCTTCACGACCACGGCGTCCTGATAGGCGTCGGCCAGCATCTTTTCCACGACGGCCTTGTTGGTGCACACGGCGTTGGCGTTGCCGGACTGCATTGCGGCGAAGGCGTCGGTGGAGTTGCCGAAGGGCTGCGCGGTGGCGTTCTTGTAGTGCTCCTGCACATAGGCCTCGCCGGAAGTGCCGGACTGCACGGCGATGACCACGCCTTCCTTGTCCAGCTCGGCATCGGCGTTGTCGGCCGTTATGGCGCCGCTCTTCATGGCAGCGATTGCCTGGTCATCGGTGTAGTACGAAGTGGAGAAATCCACTTCCTTGGCGCGCTCGGGATCGATCGTTATGCCCGAAATGGCCATGTCGGCCTGGCCGCCCGCGGCGATTGCCGGCACGATGCCGTTGAACTCGAGGTTCTTGAATTCAACTTCCAGACCCAGCTCCTTGCCGATAGCCTTGGCAATTTCGATGTCCAGGCCCACGTATTCGCCGTTTTCCAGATTTTCGAACGGCGGATAGTCGGGCGAGGTGGCCACGATGAGCTTGCCGGATTCGATGAGCGTGTATTCGCCCGCGGCAGCTGCGCTGCCGGCAGATGCCGAAGCGCTTGCGGCGCTGGCGCTTGCGGCCGAAGCGGATTCGCTGCTGGCCGACGCGCTGGCCGAGCTGGCGCTTGCACTGGCGGCAGACGCGCTTGCGCTGCC
>DMNP01000326.1:0-273 GCA_003452695.1 Eggerthellaceae bacterium | reverse complement strand
GGCCGCTGGCACTGGCGCTTGCGGCGCTAGTCGAGCCGCCCGACGAGCAGCCAACCAAAGCCATGGCCGCAACCATAACGGCGACAGCCGCCAAAACAAGATACTTACTAGCCTTCATAGTCGTTCTTCCCCCAATCATCTGAAAGCCTTCCCTTCTCAGCGCGTTTTCGCGCCGCGCACCACGATAGCGTAAAACCGAATGCCCGTCGACAACTACCTGGCAGGTGGCGCAAGATGGGACAGCATCCGCTCCTGCCCCTGGCTTGCCCAGGA
>DMNP01000281.1 GCA_003452695.1 Eggerthellaceae bacterium | reverse complement strand
TAGCGGTTGTTCCACATCATGCACGGCAGCGCGGCGCCGGAGTCCTTAATGGTGAAGTACGCCGCCTTGTAGCCGGGCTTCACCGACACCTCGGACACTTCGCCGAGGATTCGCACGACCACTGCTTCGAGCGAACGCTTCGCCATCTGCATGGCGGCGGAAACGCTCAGTGCGTTCGGCGCCCCAACGGCGTTGGCAGCCTGTTGTTCGTAACCCATGGCTGCTAGTTATCGCGCATGCCGATAAGGTACAGCAGCTGCAGCAACGAGGCCAATGCGGCCGCCACGTAGGTCAGCGCGCACGCGCGCAGTACCGAAAACGATCCTGCCACTTCGCCCTGAGGCAGGTTCACGGACTTCATGTAGTCCATGGCCCGATGCGAAGCGTTGAATTCCACGGGCAGGGTGACCAGCTGGAACGCGACCACGCAGGCATACATGACGATAGCTACCGTAATCAGCTGGTTCATGTACAGGAAAATGCCGATGAGCAGTATGAAAATCCAAATGCTGGAAGCAGCGTTCGCCACCGGCCAGATGGCGCTTCGGATCTTCAGCGGAACATAGCCTTGGGCGAACTGGCAGGCATGACCCACTTCATGGCAGGCCGTGGCATAGGCCGTGACGGTGCTCTGGTCGTAGACGCTCGGGCTGAGCGAGATGGAGTTCGTGCGCGGGTCGAAATGGTCCTGGCCCTCGGCGCCGCGGTGTATGGCCACTCCGTACACCCCGTTGGCAGCAAGCATGCGCTCGGCGGCCTCGCGGCCCGTCAGGCCGCTCGACGAGCGCACCTTCTGGTATTTCTTCAGTTGGGAATTCACGTATGCGGACGCGGCCAAGCCTATGACCAGCGTGACGATGACAAGCATCCAATAACCCATTGCGCAGTTCCTCTCTTCGTTCGGTTGTGCAACGTTTCGACAGATTATACCCCGTCGTATACGCCGGAAGGACCCGTGTCACCGTTTTGTATAGCGGTGCAAAACAAGGGGCGCCACCGCTGGTCGGGCCGTGGGCGGCAGAGGCAAGAGGTGCTACGCTTTGCCTCGTGGTTCCATGACAACCCGGTTCTTTCGTATGGCCAGGCATTGGCGACCTTCGAGCAGCTCCAGCAGGTCGTTGCCGACCAGCTCTCGGCGCCAGCCTTTCATCACGGCGGTCTTGTCGAGGTGCCCACGCGCTATGTCCACGAGGTCCGCGTGGCTTGCCAGGGTGGGGATGGCAATGTCGTGCTCGCGGGCGCGCATCCGCACCACGGCCATGAGCATGTCCACCTGCGCGTCCACGTTCGGCTCGCTGCGCCCGTTGGCGGGAATCTGTGGCCACGCCTCGGGAGACGAGTCCAGCGCGGCCACGACGAGGCTGATAAGGTCTCGCGCATCGCGCGTGGTCAGGCGTTCGCGCACGCCCCTCACCATGAACAGGTCGTCTATCTTGCGCGGTTCGCGCTTGCACGCTTCAACTATCTGCTCGTCGGTGAGCACCCATTTGCGCGGCACGTTGCGCTTGCGCGCTTCAATCTCGCGCCATGCTGCCATTTCGCGAGCGGCGGCCATTTGGCGTCGGGACAGCTGGGTGAAGTGCTTCAGCCTACGGTAGCGGTCCTGCTCGTCGGGGACGTAGGTGGATTCCTCCATCATGCCGGCAAGCTCGTCGTCCAGCCACGACAGTCTCCCCTTCTCGGACAACCGCTCGCGCAGCTTGTCGTACATTTCCGGCAGGTAGATAACGTCGTTGGCCGCATACTCTATCTGAGATTCCTGCAACGGGCGCGCCGACCAATCGGTGAAGGAATCGGTCTTGCGCAGTTTCACGCCGCAGAGCGCATGGACGAGCGCGCCATAGCCCACTTGCTGCGTTTGGCCGAGCAGAGCCGCTGCCACCTGAGTGTCGAACAGGGGACGGGGAATGCACCCGATGTCGTACACGATTATCTCGACATCCTGGTGTCCCGCATGGAACAGCTTCACGGTGCGCTCGTCTTCGAACAGCTCGGCCAGCACCGCAAGGTCGTCCACCGCAAAGGGATCGACGATGACCGTTTCCTGGCGGGTGGCAAGCTGCATGAGGCACAGCTTCGGGTAGTAGGTTTTCTCGCGCAGGAACTCCGTATCTACCGCCAGCACGTCCGAGCCCGCCGCGCGTTTGATGAAGGCTTCTAAATCGTCTTGCGTTTCTATGTACATGCGTGTAAAACTCCACAGCTCTGGCATGGGTATTTAAGGTACCATCATACCATCAACCAAATGGAAGCCTGCAGAATCGAGCACGCACGTGAAACTACTCGTTGTAAACAACATATCGGCAGGATTCGGTGACGGAGCCGTCTTCGACTACCTGAGGATGGTCATGGAAGACGGCGACGAGGCGGTCGTTCGCAGCATGAAGGGCAACACGCCGATAGGCCCGCTGCTCGACGATGCAGAGGATTTCGACGTCGTGGTGGTTTCGGGAGGCGATGGCACGGTTGCAGGCGCAGCATACCGGCTGGCCGGAAGCGGCGTGCCCATCCTGCCCTTCCCCGCCGGCACCGCCAACCTGCTGGTGAACAACCTGCTGCTTCCCTACGAGCCGCATGCACTTGCAAAGGCCACGCGAGAAATGCGCACGCTCGATTTCGACATGGGCGAAATTCGGGCGGGCGAGCATCGTTTCGGGTTCAGCATAATGGCAGGTGCTGGCTACGATGCCACGATCATGCACGACGCGCAACCGTCGAAGAAGATTCTCGGCCCGATAGCCTATTTCCAGGCGGCGGTGATGAATGCCATGCCGCGGAAATCGCACATGACGCTTGAAATAGACGGCCGGGTCATCGAACACGATGGCTTGGGCGTCATGCTGGTGAACTTCTCGAAAATCCAGTTCGAGATACCCGTTACCCACGGATCTGATGCGCGCGACGGCGCTTTCGACGTGGTGGTGCTGAAAGCGGCAAACGCATTCGGGCTGATTCCCGCCCTTATCGCCGGCATCCGCGACCGCGACGGTGAATACCCCAGCCGCACGGATTCGTTCGCTGTCTACCGCGGAACCGACGTGAAGGTGCAAGCAGACCCTCCTCTGCAAATCCAATACGACGGCGAGCTGCCCGGCGTTGCAACGCCCTTCGAAGCGCGGGTCATGCGCGGAGTTGCGCGCTTCATCCTGAACGACGAGGGCATGAAGGCCTTTTCCGGCAACCACGAGGTGTAACACAACGTTCGGGTCGCTGGCGGGATTGCGTTCGACGGCACGCACCCATGGGCACCATGGGCTTGAAATCATCTTGCCGGCACGGCGAAGCACGTGCACCGACGGCGCCATCGCACGTATGCAAACTCTACCGGGTAAGATTCGGAAGTCTCGGAAAAGTTGGAGGCGACGCCCGGATTCGAACCGGGGGTGAAGGCTTTGCAGGCCTCTGCCTTACCACTTGGCCACGTCGCCATGCTGCGAAAAAGGCCGGCCATGTAATGACCGGCCTCTTGTTTCCTGGAGCGGACAACGGGGTTCGAACCCGCGACCCCCACCTTGGCAAGGTGGTGCTCTACCAGCTGAGCCATGTCCGCGTCGCGAAGCGATATACTACCCGAATCCACAGCACGATGCAAGCCCAAATTTCCGAATTGTGCGGAAGGCTTCATAACTGGTTTCACGATACTCGCGTTTGGACTCCCAGCCGGCCAGGCTGGGCGGTGCGAGCTGGCAACCATAACTGGAGCTCTTACGCGGGATCCGGCTACTTCATCACCTTCTTCCTGTCGTACATCTTCGCGTCGGCGCGCTCGAACACCATGTGGTAGTTCTTGTCCTTCGCGGAATCGAAGCAGGCATACCCGGAGGCTATGGTTACCTTGCCGTGGGCCAGGTTGTCGTTCATATGCTCCTCGAAGGCCGCTATCAATGCCTCGAGGTTTGCGAAATCCTCCCCCTCCAGAATGGCGACGAACTCGTCTCCGCCGATTCGATATACCGGGCTGTGCTTGAATCGGGAGCATATGGACCCGCTCGCCTCTTTCAGCAGGCGGTCGCCTGCCTCGTGCCCAAGGCTGTCGTTGGTGGTTTTCAGGTCGTTCACGTCGAAGAGCACCACGGCGAATTCTTCAACCTTTCCGTCTGCGATGCGCTTGTTCAGCCGCTCCGTCGCCTCGAAGTAGGCGTGCTTGCTTTTTACGCCGGTCAGGTCGTCGGTGAACGCCTTGTTGCTCAGGTCTTTGAAGCTGGCATTCAGGTCGTCCCTCATCGATCTGAACGTGCTGGTAAGCACTCCCACTTCATCGTCGCCTTCGTAGTCGAGCTTCGCATCGTAGTCTCCCGAAGCCAGCCTTCTCGCCGCCGCGGTAAGCCGCTCGAGCGGAATCGTCACGCGCTTCATGACGGCGGCTGCGATAATCGCGAATACCAACAGGATGAGCACGCCGGCTATCAGAAACACCCGCGTAAGGTTGTCGGGAACGGTGTTTATCTCCGATTCCTCTACTGCGACGACGAGGTTCATGCCGTTCAGCAGCGTGGTGAAGGTCATCTGCCAGGTAGTCCCGCCTTCGTCGTAGCGGTTGAGGCGTTGCCTCGCAGAATCCTGGCGCACGTCCTTCATGATTTCGTCCACCTGCGGAAGGACCTCGGAAAGCTTCGTCCCCCGTTCGTATTCGGGGTGGTAATAGATGGTGCCCTCGTTGTCGGTAAGCGCGAAATATCCCGTTTCGAAATTGGTGAACTGCTGAATCTGCGTTACCAGCGTCTCGTATTTTATGTCCATGCCGATAACCCCGATGAAGGTTCCGGCCTTGTAGATGGGCACTGCATACGAAATGACCCAGTCTTGCATTTTCGCGCTGTAGTAGGGCTTCACCCAACTGGGCCTGCCCTGCTTCAGGGGGATGTAGTACCAGCCCACGTGGCTTATGTCGTCGGGGTCGTAGGACTCGATTTCCGTCAGCTCTATCTTCTGGAAATCCGAAACACCGTTTTTCGAGAAGAAGAACCCCTTAGTCGACGAAGCGATTTCCGGATTGATGCGGTAATAGCACGAAGACAACCCGTTGGTGTGGTTTGCAATGCTTTGGAAGGCGGCCTCGATGAATGCCAGGTGCTCGTCCCAGTATCTGTCCATCGCGCTGCGCTGCTCGTCCGTGCGTCCGGCAACTTCCTGCATGCTGTTTCCGGAAGCGCCCAGCACGCCTCCTTCCGCCAGGGCCACGCTGTCCAGGGAATCCACGGCATAGCGCGATATCATGTTCACGGACTGTTGGATGCTGTTCAGGTACTCGTTCAGTGCGTCTTTCCTGTTTTCGCAGGTAAGGGCAAGAACTTCTGCAGCCATTCGATTGCTTTCCAGCGTGGTGAAGTACTTGCCGATTAAAGCGAACGAAACGATGCTTATCAGAATCGCGGCAAGTGTCAGGGCAGTTATCTTTGTACGAATCGAATGCATCGTTCAGCACCCTTCACTCGCTGGAACGAAACGCTACGAAGCATCTTCGATGACGATATCACGATACTGGGTGTTGGTCCAACCGTTCCAGGAAACCTTGAACCCCTTGGCCCTATTGCTGACAACGAAATAGTGCTCGTTGGAGAACAGCGGGACCCATGCGCAATCCTCGTGTACTATCTTGCGCTCCAGCTCTCGGTATTCCGCCAGACGCGCGGCGTCGTCCACGATGAAACAGGCATCGTTCACCCGGGAGATAACTGCCTCGTCACCATAGCACAGGCTACGCGAGCGCGAATTTTCCAAGCTGCCGTAGAAGATGTAGATTATGGAATCGGGGTCGTTGTAGTCCACGGAAAACTTCGATGGATAGCAGGCAATTCTGCCATCGTTGCGTCTGTCCGTGAATTCGCTTTTGTCCAATGCCGTGACGGTCGTGCGCACTCCTATCTTTTCCCACATGGATGCGGCAAGCACTGCGGTTTCCCGGTAGTTCAGCGATTCCTTGTCGAAGCATATTTCCAAATCGAAGCCATCGGGGTAGCCGGCCTGATTCAGCAAGTCTGCAGCAGCCTGCGGATCGTAGGGAATTTCGGGAAGGTCGGGGTTATGGCCGATGAGCCCATGCGGGTATATGCCGTTTTCCAGGGCGCCCCTGCCGCTGAAGACGTCCATCAGCAGGGCCCTTCTATCCAGCGCCAATTGCAGCGCATGCCGGACGCGCACATCGTCGAGCGGTTTCACGGATTCGTTCAGGGCGATGAGGGACAAACCCACGCGCTTGCCGTGGCACAGCTGCTCTTGGTACACATCGCCGCGCATGAAGTACTCAGCATCGGGGCCCAGGTTCTCCAGGTCCAAGATGTCGAGCTCGCCGTTTACGAACATCAGCCTTTTCGCCTCGGCGTCGGTGACGAAGTTCACGACGACTCCCGGGCATCCGGGGGCTCCGGACCAGCAGTTTTTGTTCGCCGAAAGCACGATCCGCTTGCCCTCGGACCATTCGCTGAACACGAACGGTCCGGTGCCGACGGTAATGTCCGGGTCCCTTCCGAATTCGCTTCCCGCTTTGCTGGTGGTTTCCTCGTCGAGGATCGAAACGGCGGGGATGGAAAGCATGGAAAGAAACGCGGCGTAAGGCGAGGTGAGCGTGATGCTGAACTCGTGGTCGTCTACGGCCCGGAAGCCTTCTATATGCTGGGCCTTGCCTTCTGCGAAATCCTGCGAACCTTCGACGAACTCGAACACCTCGGCAATCTGGGAATCGGGATTGGCAAGCGCTCGCTCGATAGTGTATTCGACGTCCGACGAGGTGAGGGGCGATCCGTTGCTGAAGGAAACCCCCTCACGCAACTTGAAGGTGTATACCAGCCCGTCGTCGGAAATCTGCCACGAATCGGCCAACGAAGGCACGAAACTGTTCGTCCCGTCGTCTACAGCCTCGGTTTCCACAAGGCGGTCGAACACGTTAAGCGCTATGTCGTAGTAGTCTGCGGTGCACTGAGGATCGCCCGTGTCTGGTTCTTCGCTCGCAATCCTCAGATAATCAAGTGCATCCGATGCGTCCGCCTGCTGCTGCGCATTGCCTGCGCTGCTCGAGCCTTGCGGGCCGGAGCATCCCGCCAAACACGCGAGCGCGATCGTGACGAGCGCGGCCAGGGCGATAAGAAGACCCTTCGTGATTTCGCGTTTCATACCGGACCCCGCTTCCCCTGCGCATGTTTCCGATAGTTGAGTCACCGATGATGCTAACGAACAGTTTAGAGCATTCGTGCAAGCGTATGGAAACTTTCTGCGCATTGCACTTACCGTAGAATCGCACTGCCCATAGTCCTCCGCGATTGGGGATCGGACGCGTGCGCTTCCATCGAATCGCTTAAGCCCCGAGTGAAGCAGCTTCGTGTCTAGCAATGGCGAACCGCCATCGTGTATGCGCCGTTACGCGCGGTTGGCGGATGCTTCCTCTTCGAACACGACCAGACGATCGCACACCTGCAACGCCGCGGGCCGGTGAGTGACCACGACGACCGTCCGCTCCTGCATGTGGCGCAGGTTGTCCAGCAGTTGCGCTTCGGTCGGGCCGTCGAGCGCGCTCGTGGCTTCGTCGAGAAGAAGCACGGGTGACTGCGAGAACACGGCGCGCGCTATGGCCACCCGCTGCATCTGGCCTTCGGAAAGCCCCGAACCTCGTTCTCCGAGCGGGGTATCCAGGCCGCCCTCCAGCCCGGCCACGAACGAGTCGGCGCACGCCACGCGCAGCGCTTCCCAGATTCTGGCATCGTCGCCCGAACCGCTGGGATCCCCGAGCGAAACGACCTCCCTCACGGTCGACCCCAACAGCTGGTTACCCTGCGGCACGTAGGCGAACAGCCGCCTGAGCGATGCATCCAAAGGCCGACGGGTTCCGTTGCGCAACTCGAGGTAGCGTTCTCCCGCATCGGGTTCGTAGGCTCCCATAAGCAATCGTAGCGCGGTCGATTTGCCACAGCCGCTCTCGCCGGCAAGCGCAAGGAACTCGCCTTTGCGCACTTCCATCGAAAGCCCGTGTACGGCCGGCGCCGAGCAGTCCTTTTCCCCGCTGGGGATGTCTTCGGTTGCGGGCCAGTACGCGTACGAGACGTCGTGAAGGCCAAGTTCCATGAAGTCGGAATCGTAGAAGCGGCGCGCCTCGTCAAGCGGAAGCGCGTCGACGTGGCCGCCTGCCAGCGACTCGGCTTCTATCAACCGCTCCGCGCTGCCGAGCATGGCGTACCACCGTGGCAGATAGCCCGATATGTTCGCGAACGGCACTTGCAGCTGGCCGACGAGCTGGACCATGGCGGTCAGCGTGCCGAAGCTCATCGTGTTCGTGAGCAGCCCGTAGCCGCACCACACGGCAATCCCGAGCTGGGCGCCGCTCATCAGCGCGCCGAACCCGACGTTGCACAGGTTGGAGAAACGGTTTCGGCGCATACGCGTCCGGAGGTGCTCGTCTGCAAGCTCGGCCGCCCCCGAAAGAGACGCGTCTTCCGCCGCGAACGACCGCACGGTGAGCAGCCCTCCCAGCCTGTCCTGCAAAAAGGACCTCATCCGCCCATCGGCTTCCTGGATGCGCCGGTGCAGCTGGCGCAAAACGCGCCTGAACAGGAACGAGAGGACGACGAGCGCAGCTCCGCCGGGAACGAGCACGACGGCGATGCGCGGGTCCAGCCACACCACCGCAACGAGCGCGGCCACGAGCTTGGCCACCATTCCGGCCGCTCCCGGCACGATGTCGGTTACGCCGTCGGCGACCACCTTGGCGTCGTTGGTGATCCGGTTCATCCATTCGCCGGAATGCACGGATGCAACGCGTCCGTAATCGCCACGCAGTAGCGCGTCGAACAGGCGCATCTTCAGCGCGTTTTCCAACGATGCGCGGGAAAGCTCCGAGAGCCAGCGCGCGACTGCGCGCAATGAAAGCTGCGCGACGACGAGCAGCGCTGTCGCGCCAGACCAGGACCAGAAGCCCACCGCATCTCCCGCTACCGCCGAGTCGACCAGGCCCCGCAGCATCAGCGCATAGGCAACGCCGCAGAGCCCTTGCGCCACCTGGCAGCAGGCAAGGCACGCCGCCTTCGCGCGCACGTTGGCAGATGCCTTCCAGATCCAGATCGAAGCATTATCGCGCATGGCATACCACGTTTATTCCGAAACGATGCAGGGGGATGCGACGAGCAGGTCGCATGCCAGGGTTTCGCGGCCGGCATCGCAGGCGATCGTGGCAGATTCGAGGCGTGCCGCTCCCGATACCTCATCAATGCGCGCATTGCATTGCACGGGGATGCCGCGTTTCGCCAGCTCGTTCAGCAGGGCGGTCGCGCCGAGGGGCGCTTCGCCCGCTTCAAGAACGCGGTCGATGGCCACGCCCGCATCGGCCAGCGCCAACGCCGTGCGCAGCGCGATATCGTGCGTACCCCAGACGACTGCCCTGTGCCCCGGAAGGCATCCGGTCGTGCCGACCAGCAACAGCGCCTGCAGGGCGGAATACACTCCCGAAGGCCTCGTTCCCACTATGCCGAGCGAACCCGAGCCGACCTCGCGAAGGCCATGCGCATCGAGTTCCGCGCCCAGTTCGCAGGCAAGCTCCTGGCATCTTTGCTGAATGGGGGAAGGCACGCGCCGGCCAACTCCCTCTTGCCGGGCGTCGGCCGCCATTGCGGCATGGTCGTTGGGATGCGAAAGCCCTTCCCCTTCCCCATCGATGGCCACCAGGCTTGAACCACGCTGGCGCTTCAAAATGATGCGCACTTCATCGCCGAGCTCCCGTTGCGCTATCTGCAAAATGCGGGCGGTGCATCTCCCTCCGTGGCACGGTCCCATGGTGGCGCCCGTGCGCCATTTCAGAGCGTCGATCGATTTAACGGGCAAGATACGGTGCAGCGCATCCACAAGCTCGCCTTCGCTTACCTGGCAGCACCTGCACACGGGAACGCCGTACAGGGGGTTTTGCCGAATCAGGTCTTCTTTCGCGTCCTCGGGCAGCATGGCGAGCAACGGCGCGGGCACGCGCACCGGGTCGAAGTCCGGGTTTTCGCTTGCGCCGAGCCGGCCGGCGACCATGCCGGCCAGGTCGACGGCGATGGCGGGTGCGCTTGCCAGCCCCGGCGAATCGATGCAGGCCGCATTGAAGAAGCCCGGCACGTCGGGCGCCTCGCCCACGATGAAATCGCCCGCCCCGCTGGCATCGCGCGCCCGCAAGCCGGCATAGGTGGCTATTACCCGGTCGGTTGAAGCTGCCGGCCACGTTCGCCTCGCACGCTCCAGCACCTCGCGCTGGCCTCGTTCGGTGGTGGACAGGTCGTTTTTACCCGTAGCAGGCTGAGCATTCGGCCCGATGAAAATGTTGCCGAAGACAACCGACGACACCAGCACGCCCTTTCCGTTGGCATCTGGCGCTTGGAACATGGTGCGGCGAAACGTCCCGGCAAGTGCGTTGTGGTAGAGCAGATACTCGCCCTTCACGGGCTGAATCTCGATTCTGCGCCCGCTTACCAGGTTGTTCATTTCGTCTGCATGGACTCCCGCGCAGTTCACGACAGCCCGTGCCGAAAAACTGCGCCCGTCCTGGAGGGTGACGACGAAGCCGTCGCCATCGCGCGATATGTCGACGACGCGCGCGTCGAACTCGAACGCAACGCCGTTTTCCGCGGCGTTTTCTGCGGCGGCGTAGGTAAGGCCGTACGGATCGCAGATTCCGCTCGAGGGCACGTTAAGCGCGGCGATGGCATCGGGCGAAACGTTCGGCTCCATTTCCTGCAGCTGGCCTGCAGCAAGTATCGAGGCCGCCTCCACGCCGTTGGCCGCAGCTTGCCGCTCGAGCTCTTCGAGCTTGGCCAGGTCGTCTTCGTCGAATGCCAGCACGAGCGCCCCGTTGCGGTAGAAACCGAAGCCAAGCTCGCGTTGCCATTGCTCGAACAGCGCCGAGCCCGCCACGTTGTACTTTGCCTTCAGCGTGCCCGGCACGGGGTCGTATCCTGCATGCACGATTCCCGAGTTGGCCCGCGTGGCCCCGCAGGCAAGGTCCAGACCCGCTTCCAGAACGAGTACGGTCATGTCGAATCGTGCGAGTTCGCGCGAAGTGGCGGCTCCGATAACCCCAGCCCCTATGACGATTGCGTCGAAATGGCTATTCATGACTCCTCCTCTGAAAAGTCCGGTGGTTTCGTAGAGGGTATCATGTCGAACTGAAATATACGAGCGGTTCATTTTCAGGGCGCCAGCCCCTGTAAATTCGATGTTACTGCCCACGGCCCTGCCAGC
>DMNP01000036.1:595-12593 GCA_003452695.1 Eggerthellaceae bacterium | reverse complement strand
CTCGGGGCTGAATGGCACGCTCACCATCCCTTCGAGCGTTACGACGATTTCGGGCACGCCCTTCTACGGCACGAATTTCGCCACGATACAGAACGACAGCGATGCCACGCTTAACGTGAGCGACATAACGCCTGCGTACAACGTGGACTACCAGACGGGCAGCGCGGGCGACGGCACCATCGGCCAGGGAACGTACACGCGCGTGGTGGGCGAGCCCATCGATATCACCAACAATGCGGACATCGCGATTACCGCACCGGACCAGACGTACGACGGCACCGAGAAAACGCACCTCAACTGGATGGGCACCAGTCTGCTGGTGGTGAAATACAACGGCAAGACGCTGACGCGGAACGTCCATTATCGGGCGGATTACATCAACAACGTGAATGCCGGCACTGCAACCGTTACCATCGTCGGCCTGGAACAGGGCGGCTTCAGCGGGTCGCAAAGCCTGGACTTCACGATTAAACCCAAGAGCATCACGCCGACGGTCGAGCTTTCGCAATACTCTTACGCCTACGACGGCACAGCGAAAACGCCGGGCGTTACCGTGAAGGACGGTTCGACCGTCATCGACTCGGCAAACTACGATGTTGTGATTTCGGACAACGTCGAACGGGGCGCTGCTTCGGTTGCGGTTACGCTGAAGGGCAACTACATTGGCAGCAAGACGGCCTATTTCTACATCCAAGATGGTCAGGTCGTTACGGCAACGGACAAAACGGTGCAGGCGGGCAAGACGGTCGCGCTGAACGCCACGACGACCGGCGATGGCATGCTGTGGTACGAATCGTCCGACGAGGGCGTGGCAACCGTGGATTACAACGGCGTGGTCACCGGCATGAAGGCAGGAACGGCGACCATCACGATAACCGCTGGCGAAACGGCATCGTATGCGGCCGCGAGTACTACCGCGAAGGTAACGGTAACCGCTGCGCCAACGCCAACGCCAACGCCAGATCCGAGTCCCGCGCAAAAGAAAACGCAGACCATCACTGCTGTTGATAAGACCGTCCAGGCGAAGAAGACGATATCGCTTGGCGCCAAGACAAGCGCAGGCGGAGCCTTGTCCTATAAATCGTCCAACACGGCCGTAGCCACCGTGGACGCGAAAGGCGTGGTTACCGGCAAGAAGGCTGGCATAGCCACCATCACCATAACGGCTGCGGCAACGATGACGCATGCTGCCGCAACGAAGGCCGTAACCATTACGGTGAAGAACGCGAACACGCTGAAGACGAAGGCCCAATCCAAGAAACTCGCGCTGAAGACGGTGAAGAAGAAAGCGCAGGCCTTCAAGGCGTCGGTCATTAAAACAAAGGCCCAAGGAAAGGTGGCCTACGCCAAGAAGAAGGTGACAGCCAAGTACAAGAAGTACGTTGCCGTTTCGAAGGGCGGCGCCATAACGGTGAAGAAGGGTGCGCCGAAGGGCAAGTGCGTGCTCACGCTGAGCGTGAAGGCTGCGGGCACTTCGAAGTACATGCCCGCTACCAAGACGGCGAAGGTGACGATAACGATAAAATAGGAGTCTTCTGCACCGATAATGGGTTCCTATAGGCCCTGCCTTTCCTCGTAGGCCTTCCTCTTGGCCTCCTCCCGCGCTCGCTTGCGCGCGTTCTGGACGTCCCTGAGCTCGCGCTGCTTCTCGGCCGACGGCTGGTAGCGGTTGTTCAGCGGTATCGCGAGGTCGGAGCACCGCAGGTACACGAGGGCGAACATGTTGCCCAGGTTGCGGAACCCCCGCGCCGTGGCTATCAGCGCCTTGACGGTCGTGTTCGTCGCTTCGCTCTTCGAGCTGTTCACCTGGAGCTCCACAGCGGCGACGATGCCCGCCTCGTGCCTGCCGATCTTCTCTGCCAGCTCCTCGAACTGCGGGATGCCGCAGGAGCCGGCCTCCGCGATCCACGATCGGAGCGCGGCCCGCGACGGCACGTGGTCCCTCATGTGCAGGATGACCCGCAGCTCCTCCTTGAGCTGGTAGGCCCTGTACACGTCCGGGTAGGACTCCTCGGCCAGCCGCAGCTTGTCCTGGAGCGATGCGCTCAGGTTCTCGGGGTTCATCCCCAGCGCGTACTTCGTGCCCCTGATGCCCCTGGCCCTCTCCTCCAGCGCGTTTATGGCCTCCCTGTGCTCGTCGGACAGCTCGCCGGCCCAGCCGACGACGTGGAAGAAGTCGACGCAGCGGCGGGCGTTGGCGAAGTACCTCTCCACGCACCGGTCATCAAGAATTACGTCGCGCTATATAAAGTTCACGAAGGAGCTATCGTCATCGCGCATATCTTCCATCAATCGCAAGGTTACGCCAGATTGGTCTGAACGCAGAGTTTCAAAGCTAATCGGGTCGCTTTGACTATCCATTAGCGGGCACCGTGCGGCATGCGGGGTGATGAGGTGCATGCAGCCCATCCATGCAGGGGCATTTTGACCACGTCTGCTGGCAGCCATGAGGTCAGGGGTTCGACCCCCCTATACTCCACCACGAAAACCGCAGGTCGTCGTCTCGTTTCGGTGGCCTTCTATTTTTGCTTTTTTGGAACGGTTACGATAAACGGCCGGTTGTCGTAACAGCACATTGCCGTAGGTCAGTTTTTGCGAAAGCGTTTCGAAAATCGGGTTGAAGACATCCCAAAGACAATTGCTTTTTCAGGTGTTTTTGCGAACTATAATCGGGCACACGAAGCTGCTGAAGGGCTGTTTCAGGTATCGTCTCAAAACTACCGATTGGTTTGAAATGGGTATTGATGTATGAACGCTATGATGCAGTTATTGTGCCGTTGCAATAATGAGAGCAGGATAAGGAAAACATACGTTTTCCGTCAGCGTTTAATAGGCAGAGTATTTCTCCCCTACTTCGAAGTCAATTTTTCGTCAAACAGAATCTCGGGTTAATCTGCGGCGCTTGGATCTGCGACAGGCCTAGTGCAGCCTTTCCTGCGCTAAGTTTGGCAATCAAGGAGCTAGCGGCGAAACAGTTACTTTTCACGGCCGGGCCAGCGGCGGGGGCGGGAAGAGGGGTGAGGGCGATTCTGCAGGAACAATTCCTGAATAACACTGAAGTTAATGCCCATCACAGACAAGCTGATACTGAACGCATTCAAGAGGCCCGACGACATCGCCCTTGCAGAAACGGTTATGGAAGATGCGCCCGAGGCGGGGAAGGGCTTGCGCAAATGGCGCGGATCGGAGCAGGTTGTTCGCGGCCGTGCTGGCCGAACCGTCACTTGGCGCATATTCAACGAACATGCGAACCAGTTCGCGCACATGCTGCTGGAAGCTGGCGTGTCGCGCGGAGCGAAGGTCGCCGTGCTCATGGCGAATAGTTTGGACTTGCCCCCTATATACATGGGCGTTTTGAAGTCGGGCGCCATTCTGGTGCCTTTGCATGCAAGTTGCGCGAGGGACGACATTCCTGCCTGCTTGAACCTGGCAGGTGCGGAGGCGCTTGTATTCGGGCCGGAGTTTAGCGAAGCGGTCGATTCAATGGCCGACATGCTTCCCGAAGTTAGCTTTTTGGTATTCGTGGGAGATAACTGCCCAGAATACGCACGAAGCCATGATGCCAGCATCGGGCACTTCGCGTCAGAGGAACCTGCTATCCCCATCGACGAAAACGATGTAGCGGTCTTCTCGTTCGAAGCGAGACCGCAACACGGACTGAAAGCGGTTCTTTACAATCACGGGTCGATTTCGAGAGCCTCGATGGCCAATGGGTGCTCTGCAGCGGCGGTTGAATCAGTTGGTTCGCCGCAGGGAACGCGGCTGTTTCGAGAGGAGTCGTCGATGTGTTGGATGAGCGGGCTTATGACGGGATTGCCGAGCGAGATTGCCTATAGCCGAACCTGATGGCGAGGACGGCTTCCGAGTCATGTACGCTTCGGGCACCTTTCCCGCCTCCACGGGGTTCAGAAATAGGGCGAGCTAGTCAAGCGCGAGGCCGTAACCGACGGCGAGGTGTCGAAGAAAATAGGCGACCTGATCCGCAACGATGTGCTCACCCGCTCGAAGGTGCGCTTCGTGAACAAGGGCTTCTCCACCACATTCGGCTACAGCCTGCAGGTGGACGGCGTGGCGATAGGCCAGCAGAACAACGACCTTACGGTGAACGTCGTAACCGACCTTTCGGCAGCCGATGCGGAAAGCTACAATAGAAGGAGTTCTGAGTATTACAGCGCTTGGTCGAAGGCAAAACCGCAGCAACCAAGGCGCGAACGGGGCATTAACCCTGGGTGGGTGTCCCAAGCCAATCGGGCGCGTCGAGGAAGGCGGCCAGCACGGCGTTGAATTCCTCCGGGTTTTCGGCGGCGATGAAGTGCGACCCCCGGACGAATTCCAGGCGCGCCCCGGGAATGCTGGCCGCGATGAGCCGCGTGTGCGATTCCTCTATCATATCGTCGGTTCCCGCCACCACGAGAACGGGCATGTGCAGGGCCGACAGGCTGGCGGGGTCGATGTTCGGCTCATCGGTCATCAGTCGTAGCAGCTCCAGCTGGCTATCGTCACCCGCTTGCAGCGCCTCGTCGTATTCGCCGGCTATCTCGTGGCGCGTTTGTTCGGTCAGGCCTTCGGGGAACAGGTTGCCGCCGTTCAGAACCAGGCTGCGCACGCGGTCCGGATGCGCAAGCGCGAACAGCAGCGCCACGTTCGCGCCGTCTGAAAAGCCCAGGACGTTTGCCGACCCGATTCCAAGGCCATCCAGGAAATCGGCAAGGTCGCAGGCCATTTGGGCAAGTGTGAGCGGCGCCGCCCCGCGCGGCGATTTGCCGTGCCCGCGCGAGTCCACGGCAATCACGCGGAAGCGCTGCCGAAAGCATTCGACCTGATGCTCGAAGTACGCGCCGTCCTCGCCGTTGCCGTGCAGCAGAACGAGCGGATCGCCGCTGCCATGTTCCGTATAGTGAAGGTCGATGTCCACGTTTCCTCCCGGATCTGCTCGCCGTGCAATCAAACGTTTTCTCTATGTTAAACCACTGTAAACATGGGGCATAAGACACCGTGCCTGCACGTGAATAAAACCGCCTGGTCGTTATATTCAGTGCGCGCGACTGACCTGCGGGATGTCAACGGCGGCATGGAGCCAACAGAGAGAACGTTTTGGGCGGGGCCCTCTGACAGTCGCCCTCTCGGCATTACATCCCCCTTCCTTTCCGGGCTTTTCGCTGCTGCCCACGGCTTGCCCAGGAGGCCCGCCCCGGGCATTTTCGCGATGACATGCCGAAGGTTGCACGGCTTGGCGTGCGCCGGATTTCGAAGTGCGATAACGTTACGCACAATGTTTTTCTCGCAATTTCACCATTGAAAGC
Source organism: Eggerthellaceae bacterium (assembly GCA_003452695.1). Classification (GTDB taxonomy): domain Bacteria; phylum Actinomycetota; class Coriobacteriia; order Coriobacteriales; family Eggerthellaceae; genus UBA9715. The sequence continues at coordinate 7,290 of DMNP01000036.1, read as the reverse complement.
CCGCCGCCGTTTCTCTGCCGTTACTATTAGCAAATCCTACAGTAATAACCCCGAGCCGAAGCGAGGACGCCATGTCCGAGAACCGCGCCAGATTCAATTCTTCCAACGGCAAGCGGCTGGTGCTGGTCGTCGATGACGTGGCGGTTAACCGCGAAATGCTCGGCGCGATCCTGGAAGGCGATTACGAGGTTATCTTTGCCGAGGACGGCCAAGAGGCGCTCGAGCAAGTGGCGCGCAACCGCGATATGTTGTCGCTGATCGTGTTGGATTTGCTCATGCCCCGCATGTCGGGCCGTCAGGCTCTCGAGCGCCTAAAGGCCGATCCGGAAACGGCGGACATTCCGATCATCGTCGCCTCGGCCGATTCGGCGCAGGAAATCGAATGCCTGGATATCGGCGCGAGCGATTTCATTCAAAAGCCCTATCCGGATGCCGGCGTAATCCTTGCCCGCATACGTCGCACCATCGAGCTATCGGAAGATCGCCAGATAATCCAATCCACCGAACGCGACCCCCTGACGGGCCTGTACAACAAGGAGTATTTCTACAACTACGCCGCGCAGTACGACCAGCATCACAAGGGCATCGACATGGATGCCCTGGTGCTGGACATCAACAATTTCAGCATACTGAACGAACGGTACGGACGCGAATACGCCGATGACGTGCTGCGGCGCGTGGGCGAGAAGACGCGCGAGATGGTGCACGACTCGGGAGGCATCGTCTGCCGGCGCGGCGCCGACACGTTCCTCATCTATTGCCCGCACCGCGATGACTACAAAGCCATCTTGGACAACGCGTCCGCCGAGTTCGCAAACGAGCAGAAATCGAATCATCGCGTGCGCTTGCGCATGGGCGTGTATTCCAACGTGGACAAATCGCTGGACATCGAACGGCGCTTCGACCGCGCCAAGATGGCGGCCGACACGGTGCGCAACAGCTATCTGCGCAACATCGGCGTGTACGACGACTCGCTGCACAAGTCGGAGCTGTACGCCGAGCGGCTGGTGGAGGATTTCTCCACGGCAATCCAAGAGGGCCAGTTCAAGGTGTACTACCAGCCGAAATTCGCCATTCAGTCGGAGGCCCCCATCCTGGAAAGCGCCGAAGCGCTCGTGCGCTGGCAGCATCCGGAGCTGGGCCTGGTCAACCCCGGCGTGTTCATTCCGCTGTACGAGGAAAACGGGCTTATCCAAACGCTCGACAACTACGTGTGGTGCGAAGTGGCGCGCCAGATTGCCGTGTGGAACGAAAAGTTCGGCTATTGCATGCCCATATCGGTGAACGTATCGCGCGTGGACATGTACGACCCCAACATCGTGCACACGTTGCTGTCGTTGCTGGAAGAGAATTCGATCGAAGAAAGCGACCTGCACCTAGAGGTTACCGAATCGGCGTATGCCGAAGAACCCGACCAGATCGTGGAAACGGTCAACCGCCTGCGTGGCATCGGCTTCAGCATAGAAATGGACGATTTCGGCACGGGGTATTCGTCGCTGAACATGTTGTCCACCCTGCCCATCGATGCCCTGAAGCTGGACATGGGCCTCGTGCACACGGCCTTTGCCGGCGAAAAGGACACGCACCTGCTGGAAGTGATCATGGAAATCGCCGAGCATCTGGGCGTTCCCGTAATCGCCGAAGGCGTGGAAACGGAAGACCAGCTGTCCTCGTTGCAGGAAATGGGCTGCGACGTGGTGCAGGGCTACTATTTCTCCGCACCGGTTCCGCCCGAGGAATTCGAGCATTTCCTGGAAGAGAGCGATGCCGTGCGCATAGCGCAGGCACGGCGCGCGCGCATGCGCGCCAACGACAAGGCTGGCTCCGCACGTGGCGAGGCCAGCGCGCATGGCGGGAAGCGGGTCGCCGACGATGCCCCCTTGGATTTCTGGGGCAGTCTTCCCAACGTTCGCCTGCGCACGGCAAGCTTGGTGTTCGTGGTGGTCGCGTTCGTCACCGCCGCCGCCCTGTTCGTGTCCGACGGCCTGGTAATGCGGGGCTATCAGGACATGGAACGCGCAAACGAGCGCTATATCAGGGCGCAGCAAGCGGCAACGAACCTGGAAGTCGGCTCGGACCGCCTTACGTATTGCGTGCGCAGTTTCGTCATGACCGGCGACATCGCGCATCTCGAAGATTTCTTCGAAGAGGCCGAGGTCACCCGACAGCGCGACAATGCGGTAAGCAGCTTGGAGGAACTGCTGCAAGGCGTCGACAGCCCCGCATACCGCCACCTGGCCGAAGCGCTTTCTCTTTCCAACGAGCTTATGGGCTACGAGTACCACGCCATGAAGCTGGTTGTCAGCGCGGGCGACTACGACGAGTCGAACATCCCCGCAGCCGTCAGGGACGTGCAGCTGGCTCCTGAAGAGCAGGCGCTCAGCCCCGGGGAAAAGCGCAGCCTTGCGCAAGAGCTCGTGTTCGGAACGGGCTATTCCGAATACAAGAAATCCATTGCCGAGCATGCGACCCAGAGCACGGAAAGCCTGATCGCCGATTTCGAGGAACAGCGGCAGCGCGCCATGGGGAATATGGACGGGCTCATTGTTCTTCAAACGGTCCTGACCGGGCTGTTCTTCCTGGTGGTGCTTGCCACTGCGCTGTTCATAGCGCTGTGGGTGCGCAGGCCGCTCATGCACATGGTGGCGCTTATGAAGGAAAAGCAGACCGTGCCGCCCATGGGCGCGCGCGAGCTGCGCTTCGTGTCCGACACGTACAACACGATATTCGAGGAGAATCGCCGCATTCATGCGCGGCTTACCTATGGTTCCACCCACGACGCCCTGACCGGATTGTTCAACCGCAAGGCCTACGACATCATGCGCGAAGACATGGACATGTCGCGCACGGCCCTGCTGCTCATCGACGTGGACAAGTTCAAATCCATTAACGACACGCATGGCCACGACGTGGGCGATTTGCTGCTGAAGCGCGTAGCCGAGGTGCTGCGCTATAGCTTCCGGTCCACCGATTTGGTGTTTCGGCTGGGCGGCGACGAATTCGTGGTCATCATGGCAGATGTGGACAGCTCGGTGCGCGACCAGGTGAAGGACAAGATAGACCAGGCAAACGTCATGCTGCAAAAGCCCAATGACGACTTGCCGCCCACATCGCTGAGCGTGGGCGTGGCCTTCGCCGACCGCCAAAACCCCGACGGCGACATCTTCAAGGATGCCGATACTGCCTTGTACCGCGTGAAGGAAGCGGGCCGCTGCGGCTGCATTATCTACTAGCCGCGCACCGGGGATGAATAGCGGTGCCAGGCACCGCTATTCATCCCAGCTATTCAGTTCGAACGGGTTCTTGGGGCGTTTCTTGTTCGCTTTGCTTCAGGTCGGTAAGGTCGTTGCGGGTGAAGGGCGCCACGGCGCGCAGGGCGGCGTCGCGGGCCTCGCGCGCATGGGTCACGTCCTTCAGCACGAAGCGCATCTTGGCCCAGGTGCCGTATTCGCCGATTTCGGTGAGCAGGATCCACGGGTCCTTTTCCAGCGGCGCCACTTGTTCCACGGCCTCTTTTGCCAGGCGTTCCATCTCGGCGATCGTCGCATCCAGGTCGCGTCCGTCGTTAATGAAGGACAAGCGCGTGGCAACCAGATAGCTGGGTTCGATTTTCTGCACTTCCGTAGAGCTGATCAGCGCATTGGGTATGATGTGCACGTTGTTGTCGAAATCCTTCACCACCGTCTGGCGCCACGACACGTCCTGCACGATGCCATCGGCGTTGCCCGCGATGATGTGGTCGCCCGGATGGACTATGCGCATCAGCGTTACCTGCAAGCCGCCGATGAAGTTCTTTATGGTGTCCTGCAGGCCCAGCGACAACGCGATGCCGCCAACTCCCAGGGCGGCCAGGATGCCGTTCACGTCCACGTTGAAGCAGTTGGAAAGCGTAATCGATACGCCGATGGTCCATATGATGATGCGCGCGATGTTTATGATGATGCTGCTGGAGGGCACCGGCGCCCCGTCCACGCGCATGATGCGCCTGATAATCTTTATCACCGCATACGAGACGATGGCGGTCGCGCCCAGAATGAGCACGGCCATGATCACCGACCTGAACAGGCCGTTGGTCAGGATGTCGTTCATCCAGTCTGGCAATCCCTCGTTCATTCGAAAATCCGTCCTCGCCTATTCCACCGTGCCGTACACCTGGCCCCACGCGTGGCCCCCTATGGCCGAGTTCAGCTGGTCGCACAGGCGCACGCGCGTATAGTCGCCCGGCGGCAGCAGCGCCACCACTTCCAGCAGGTCGGCGGGAAGGTCGCCGGATTCCGCGGCTATCACCACATCTAGCCGCCGCACGGTGTGGTCGCGCGGCATTCCCTCGAACAGGTCGTCCACGATGGCCTGAAGGGCTCCGAAATCGGGGCTGGGCTGTACCGACATGGGCGTGCTCCTTTCCGGTGCGGCGTTTGCGGGGTGCCCGGCGCTATGCGCGGCGAACGTCCAGGCCCTGCATGGTGGCTGCCAAGGCGCCGGTGCATGCCGGCGTGGCCGCTCCCGTGGCGCGCATGAACTGCACGCCGCAGCTGTACAGCTTCACGGCGGCCGGCTCCATCGTGTCGGGCGTGTAGTCGGGCAGGTCTTCCAGGGGCGTCAGCCCGCGCAGCCGGTCGTTTCCGACCTGCTCCTTCACCCGCAGCTGGGCCAGAAGCGGCAGGGCAGTGCGCTCGGCCGCTTGCTGGGCATAGCGCACTGCGCAATCGATGGGATCGGCAGTCTCGAAGCCGACGACCGATGCCCCCATGTCGGCCATAACGTCCACCGCCTCGGGCCAGAGGGCGGCATCCATCGCGATTCGCCGGGCGGCTGGCACGGGCACGGGTTGCTGGGTTGCAATCGTCTCGTAGCCCTCGTCGAACGGAAGCACGCCGCCCAGGTTGTCGTTTTGGGAAACGGCTGCGCTGGGTGGCTTCACAATCGTTTCCTCCGGAAGCGCTCCGCCCCCTTCGCCGATGGTGACCGAAGCGAATACGGGCTTCCCGCTGATTTGCATAACGCCCATCAAAGCGCACTTCAAATCGGCCAGGTTGGTGAAGCCGTTCAGGAAGAACGCATCGAATTCTGCGTCTGCGCAAGCGCGGGCGGCGTCCGCGTATTGGGCGCGGTTCTCGTTCAGCGACGCTTTCGAAGCCGCGTCCAGCGGAAGGCCGCACGGGCCGATTTCCACCAGCAGATGCTGCGGCTTCAGGTCGTTTGCAAGTTCGATTGCCGCGGCGGCAAGCGCCGAGGCGTCGCCGTCCATGCGCACATGCGCCAGCCGTGCGCGCGTGATGTCTTCGGTCGTCGCAACCAGGCATTGCGCCCCCGCCACCAGTTCCAGCTTCAGGGCATCGGCCACGATGTCCGGTTCCATCAGGTTCAGGTACTGCCGGTCGCGGGCGACGTCGACTCCCTGCCGTGCCAGCATCGCGTCGATAGGGGCCGACAAGACGAGCAGGTCTTTGTGAAAGCGCATCTGAATATCGGGCATGTGCCATCCTTCCACCCAGTTTCGTCACATCATACCGCAATGCTCGGCGCATGCGCCTGCGCCTATGGTTTGCGCGTCGATTGCTGGCGATATAGCACTTTTCAACAATGGGGGTTACCGAAAGGTTACAGATTCACAATTTGTCCACTGCCATTGCGCAAATACAGCGAATCCACGCCATATCGATTTCAAAGCTGTTTTTTATACTGTGTACAGCACACGGGAGGTTCCCCTCCTTCCGAGTGTGACTGCTTCGAGCAGTAGCGGTGCCAAGACACCGCATCATCCCCTCCTTATGGCGAGGCCCGCAATCGAGCGGGCCTCGCCAGTTTCATGATGGAACAGAGAGCCTTTTGCCGCCGGCCCGGCGGCGAAAGGCTACGCAGGGGCGGGCGTTGCTTCATGAAGCCCTCATCTGTGATTCCTCGAGTTTCATCGCGGTCTGCTAGAATGGTTCGACGTTTTTTCGGGAAGGCGGGCACGATGCGGGAGGAATCCATGGATCCGGTTTTCGACGAGGAGCAGCGCCACTTAAGCGATACCTACGCCAAACTCGAGCGCATCGAACGAGAGCTGCGCGCGCAGCTGGATGCCGACCTGGCCGAGGCGCTTGCAGACAAAGACGACATGTTCGACGACCTGGTGCTGAACCAGGATGCCGATATCCAGCTGGAAACCTTGGCCGAGCTGGAAGCCATGAACCGCATCATCGAAGGCTACAACATATCGGCAGACATAAACACCGAGAAGCTGCGGCGCGCCCAACTGCTGTTGCGCAGCCCGTATTTCGCCAAAGTGCGCCTGCAGTTTCCCAATGCCGAAGCGCCCAAGGACATCTACATCGGCGCGGGCGGCATGACCGACGAGAAGCGTCGGCATTTCATCGTGGACTGGCGCAGCCCCGTTGCCGAGGTGTATTACAACCAGGCGAACGGCCCGACCAGCTATCGGGCGAACGGACGCACGATTCAGGTGGATTTGCAGCTGCGGCGCCAGTTCGACCTGTCGCGCGACAAGCTGCACGCCTATTTCGACACCACCGTGGCCATCGAGGACCCCCTGTTGCTGGCATCGCTTTCCAAGCGGCGCACGGCCCAGCTAACCGCTATCACGACCACCATTCAAAAGGAACAGAACACGGTCATCCGCCACGACGACGTTCCCGCGCTGCTCGTGCACGGCATAGCCGGGTCGGGCAAGACGTCGGTGCTGCTGCAGC
>DMNP01000036.1:0-521 GCA_003452695.1 Eggerthellaceae bacterium | reverse complement strand
CCTACCTGTTCTACACCGAGCGCGATTCGCTGCGCCCCGACGACGTGTACCTGATAACGCCCAACGCCGTGTTCGGGCGTTATATCGACAACGTGCTGCCCGACATGGGCGAATCCAATCCGCACATCCTTACCTGGGATGCGCTTATGAACGACCTGGGGCTGGCGGGGCGCGGAACGGCCAAGGACGCCGACACGGCAATGCTGCGCGCCATAGACGCGCGCATCGGCGCCTTCCAGCTGGATCAGGCGGATTTCTGCGACCTGCGCGTGGACAACGAACGCGTTATAGCGGCCCACCAGGCGCGCGCCTCGCTGGAAAAGTTCGCGCATCTGCCCCTGGGCGTGCACCGCTGCACCTTGGCCATCGAGGATCTGAAGGAAAAGCTGGAGCAGCGCATTGCGCGTTTGGCGAAAGACGAGGACACGCACGACGCGATGATGGACCTTTCGAATTCCGAGCAGATAGCGATTTTCGGCCAGCAGCTTGCTCCCTTGGACGATGCCGAAATGGCGGCGTGA
>DMNP01000271.1:9850-12477 GCA_003452695.1 Eggerthellaceae bacterium | reverse complement strand
GTGACCACCACCATGGTCATGCCCGCTTCCGCCAAGCTGCGCATAACGTCCAGCACACCGCGCACCAATTCGGGGTCGAGCGCCGATGTGGCTTCGTCGAACAGCATTACGTGCGGGTCCATTGCCAGGGCTCGCGCAATGGCAACGCGCTGCTGCTGGCCGCCCGAAAGCTGCGCCGGCAGGAACTCGGCGCGGTCGGCCAGGCCCACGCGGCCCAGCTGCTCGATGGCAATGCGCTCGGCATCTTCTTTCGAGCGCTTCAGCACCTTGCGTTGCGCAAGCATGATATTCTTCTTTGCCGAAAGGTGCGGGAACAAGTTGAACTGCTGAAACACCATGCCGACATGTTCCCGCAGTTTGTCGACATTGGTGTTGGGGCCGGTAATTTCCTGGCCTTCGATGAAAATGTGCCCGCCGGATGGCTTCTCCAGCAGGTTAATGCATCGCAGCATCGTGGATTTCCCCGAGCCCGACGGGCCGAGCACCACGACCACTTCGCCGCGCTTCACGTCGATGTTCACATCGCGCAGCACTTCAGTATCGCCAAACGACTTGGACAAATGCTGGATGCTGACCATGATATCGGATTCGCTCAAAGCGCCTTTCCTCCCAATCGTCTTCTTGCAGGCCGCGTCATTCGCCACCCCACGGTCCGGCCAGTGGCTCCTATTCTATTACATGCAGCAGCATTGCATCCATCCTTGTTGGGCGCATGTGCCCAGTTCGTGCTTTAATGGTGTTGCCTTTCACGGCCAGCCGAGCATCGCAACCAGAACGCCACATTGCCAACGGGGCGCTGCGGCGCCCCAAAGCAGAAGGGAGGAAGACGGCGCGTATGGAAACGTTTCACGACATGCATTGCCACCTGGACTTCTTTTCGAACGGCGAAGAAGTCGCCGGCAATGCGCAGGCGGCGGGAACGCTGCTGTTCTGCAACACGGTCTCCCCTGAAGGCTGGGCGGACGCCTGCGCGCGATTTGCCCCCTTCGGCAACGTGGCGGTGGGCTTCGGCATGCATCCCTGGTGGATTGGCGAACACATGGACATGCGCGCGGAACTGGACCGCCACGATCCGCCCATTATCGGCGAAGTCGGGTTGGACCTTGGAAAACGTCACGCGCACACGGCCGCCGAGCAACGTTTTGCCTTCGCCTCGACCATGCATTGGGCAGCCGAGCGCGGGGACAAACTGATATCCATTCATTCGGTGCACGCTGCACGCGAGGTAATCGACGTGCTGGAGCAGACAAGCGCGGTGGAGTCGTGCACCTGCATCTTCCATTGGTTCACCGGCCCGAGCGACCAGCTGAAGCGCGCCGTGCAAAACGGGTGCTATTTCTCGTTCGGCATGCGCGCGCTTTCGACCGGCAAAGGACGCGAATACGTGAAGGCCGTTCCTGCCAAGCGCCTGCTGTTGGAAACAGATTATCCGCCCCAACGGGGGGATTCGTGCAGTTTCGACGCCCTGCGCGACCAGCTGGAGCAAACGGCGCGCATCGTGGCAAACATCAAGGGAGGCGATGCGCTGCCGCTAATCGCCGAAACGTCCCAGCGGCTTCTCGAGCAGCGCAGCTAGGCGGGGTAGCCAAGCCACCCCGCCCTCGCATCACGAGCGGAAGCGCGGGTCCAGGGCGATGTGGTCCAGTTTCGCCATAACGACGTCTTCGACTTCCAGGCATACGGGAATTTCAAGGCTTTCCTCGAAGAATACGCGCTGGTACTGCCCGCATTCGTCGCAGTTCTGCAGGCGATGCGACTCGTCGCCTTCCACGTTGAAATAATGCAGCTTGGTCGGGTTCTCGGAACCGCACACGCCGCAACGCATGCGTTCGTAGGGCCAGGCCGTGCCGCACATGCTGCAATACTGGCGCCGCGCGCGGCCGTCGAGGCCCGACGCCATGGCCACATGCGAAAGCGCCGCCGGCGACCCGCACACGGGGCAGGACACCGGATGCACCGCCGTCGGTCCGTCTTTTGCCTCGTCGTCCACGAGCGCGAACAGGTCTGCAGCCACCTCTTGAATGTGCGCGCGCAAGGCGAACGACACGACCATCATGACGATAGAGGCGGGCAGGGCCGAACCGATGCCGAAACCGTCGAAGTTCTGCAGGCAGTCTTCCACGAACTGCGGAGGGTTCGACCCCGCTTGCGCCAAATCCAGCTTTTCCACGAACGTGGCCCAATCATGCGCTGCAAGCGCCGCTGCAACTGCGTCGTCCAGCCCGGCGTTTTCGGCCAAGTGAGCAGCAACTAGCCTGCAGGTTTCTGCAAATTCGCCCGCATCCACGGAAGCGGGCGCATCGCCAAGCAGGACCGTGCCAGACCGGTAGTCTTCGGTCGCCCGGCCGGAATCGAGCAATGGCGGCTGCGTGCCCTTGCCCACGAGCTCTGCCCGCTGCTGTTGCAGGCGAAACAGCGCTTCGAAAAAGTCGAGGCGTGCCGCATCGGCCGGCGAAGCGCCCTGTTTGTATGCTTCGACGGCCTCTACAATTGCCCTTTTGTCCATATCCCGCTCCGTTCCGCCGCCCACATCGGCGGCAAGCCCTGCGCAACGAACCCTGTCGCAGGGCCCGCTCGTCTCTCGCTCCATGAAGAAGGGGCTCGCGCGCGCAAGCCCCTTTCCGCAA
>DMNP01000271.1:2450-9791 GCA_003452695.1 Eggerthellaceae bacterium | reverse complement strand
TCCGCAATCGAAGAGAACGCGACGCTAGTCGGCGTCGTTGCCCAACGACGCCTTCGACGAAATGCGGCGCCGGTCCTCGTCGGGCACGTTCTTCACGACGATGTTCGTTCCCTCTTCGATTTCCTCGCGGGCCCAGAAGCCCCAGTGATACAACGCGTTGGCTTCGGACACCTGGCCGTTGCCGAACATCAGCTTGATGGTGCCCCCGCGATACGGCTGGAATATTCCACCGCCCAGGAATGCATGCGCCACCACGAACACCACCATGACCAGGAAGAACAGATCGTGGATGAAGCGCATTACGTTCAACACGCCCGCACTGACAGGAGTTACGGTAGACCCCAGCCACAGCACCAGGCCGGAAACCGCCATCATGATGCCGCCGATTATGAGCATGCCGTCGGCGAAGCGCTGACCCGACTTCACCTCGTCTTGGTCGGGCATATGCACCTTCTTCGGCTGCAGCATATAGGGCACGAACTTCATCAGGAACTCCACGTCCTCCTTGGTCCAGCGGCATAGGTACTTGCCGAAGAACTTCTTCACGCCAACCGGCGAACCGATGGCGCCAATCAGAGGGGCGCAGATGAAGATGACGCCCACCACGCGATGCGACACCTTCATGAAGCGCGTCGCATCGGGAAATGCCGTGGCCAGCTGCGGGATGAACACGAACAGGCCGGATATCATCAGCCATACGCACGATATGGCAACCGCGTCGTGCACGATGCGCGTAAGCAGGGAATGCCTCTGGATGAAACGTACCTTTGCCATTATCGCTCACCCGCCTCTTTGTCGATATGCTTCACGATTTCGCCCGTATCGACATCGATGACGTCGTGGTTAATCTCGTCGTAGCGCAGCTCGTCGCGCTTGTAGCCCACGCCCATAAGGAAGCATAGACCCAGGCCGGCCACGAGCGCGACCGATCCGATGCCCAAAACGGGCTTCATTATCTGCGAGGCCGTCGTCAGGCCGCTGACCGACGGGTGGTCGGGCAGCTCGTATTGCTCGATGCCGTATTTCAGCACGTGAATAACATGCGTGCCGCCCACTTCGTCGATGCCGTATACGCGGGCCTTGCTGAAGCCCTTGTCCTGCAGCAGCGCCACGCGCTCCTTGGCGAGGGCGATCATCTCGTCGCGATTGCCGAACATCAGCGCCCCGGGCTGGCACGTGGTAACGCATGCCGGCGCCATGCCGTGGCGTATGCGGTCGGGGCATCCCGTGCACTTGTTAATGCGCAGTGTCGTGCCCGAAAGGTCGTTCGAGTTCACGTGGCGCGGCACGTCGAAGGGACATGCGCCCTTGCAGTACGAGCAGCCGATGCACTTTTCGACATCGTAGGTGACCATGCCCGTCTCGTCGTAGTACAGGGCGCCCGACGGGCACACGGTAACGCAGCCCGCATCGGTGCAGTGCATGCACGCACGACGACCTATTGCCCAGTTCACGCCCCATTTCTTCCCATTGTCGGCCTCGTCGAAGGTAATGGTCAGGCGCGTGTTGGACCCCAGGTCGTAGGGACATTGCAGCGACGCCTTCCACCCCTGTTTCTGGGAATTCTTCTTCAAGGGAGAAGGCAGCTTGTTCCAGGTCTTGCAAGCGACCATGCAGCCCTTGCAGCCCGAGCAGCGCGACGAATCGAACAGAATGGCCTTCTCTTCGTTCTTGAATTCGGCCCGCTCTTCCAAGCGGACGCGAACCGTCTCGCCGTTTGCGCGGTACACGACGCGCGATAATTCAACTTGTTTCGTTGCCATGGCTATCCTCCCCCTTTCCTATGCCTTGCGCACGTCCACGAGGAACGCCTTGTATTCCGGAATGTAGCTGTTGGGGTCGCCGACGTTGGGCGTAAGCTCGTTGGCAACCGCATTGGTGCTGTAGCGGTTGGTCCAGTCCCAATGGTGAATCATGCCCATAAGGTGCACTGTGCGGCCCTGCACCGTTAGCGGACGCACGCGCTTGGTAACCAGCGCCTTGAACGGCACTTCGGAACGGTTGTTGAACACGATGACGTCGTCGCCGTTGCTGATGCCCTTTTCCTTGGCCAGCTCTTCGCTCATCTCGATGAACTGCTCGGGCTGAATCTCGTCCAGCACGGGGCACATGCGCGTCTGGGCGCCAGTCTGCCAGTGTTCTGTGATTGAATACGAGGTGCAGACGATGGGGTATTTCTTGTTGTCGCCCTTCTTCACCGAATCGTTCTCGGCGAACTTGATCATCGGCGAGTTCAGGCTGCCGTTCATCGGGTTCTCGTCGAGCGGCGTCTCGAACGGCTCGTAGTGCTCAGGCAACGGTGCGTCCTTCATGCCGGTGGTCACGAAATTGGCATGCAGCTCGTCCTTCATGAAGAAAGCGGGACAGCGGTCGGGCGGATTGTGCGTTACCGTGCCGTCTGCCGCCGTGGTGCTGAAACCGAAGTCCGGCACGTCGTTTCGAATCCACTCCGAGCGGGCCTCGTCCCACTCCACCAGCACGCGGTCGGGGTTCCAGGGCCTGCCCTGCGGGTCGGCCGATGCGCGGTTGTAGATGATGCGCCTGTTTGCGGGCCAACTGAAAGCCCAATTGGGATACAGGCCCAGGCCCTGCGGATCTTTCCGGTCCTCGTCCGTTACCGGCGCGGGAATGCCGTTGGACGACGCCGCTCCGGTTTCGGGATCGACGATGGTGAAATGACGCCGCGCAACCGGCTGGACGGACGGATCGTAGGGATCGTAGTTGTTGTTGTAGAAGCCGCCGTAGATCCAGATGGCGTTCGCCGTGGTTCCGTCGGCCGCAAGCCCCGTGAAGCTGGAGAGCAGTCGCGGTGCGCCGGCTCCCAAATAGGTGTCGTCGTCGATGACATAGCCGTTCAGCGCCCACGCGACCGGGCGCGGATCGATCTTGCCATCTACGTAGTAGTCCCATTTCACCGAGCGGATGATGGTGGCGCGATCGTCGCCGGTTTCCGGTTCGGCCTGGTACAGGTCGCGGATACCGCACCAAAGCAAGTCGCAGATCTCGTAGTCGGGCTTGGCCTGGTCCACGGGGTCGACCGCCTTCTGGCGCCACTGCATCCAACGGCCCGAATTCAAGATGGTGCCCGACTTCTCGTAGATAAGCGCCGCCGGCAGGAAATAGACCTCGGTCTTGATATCCTTCTGGCGGTCTATCATGTCGGGTGCATTCCAGAACTCTGCCGTGGCGGTGTACACCCAGTCCGCCACGACCAGCCAGTCCAGATTGCACATGGCGTTGCGGTTGAACTTGGCGTTGGGGTCGGACACCACAGGGTTCTGGCCCCAGGCGAAATAGCCCTTCATGATGCCCTGATCCATAAGCTCGAACGTGCCGATGGTGGTGTAGATGTCGCCGTTCTTGGGAATCTTGGGCAGCCAGTCGTAGCCGTAGTCGTTATCGACCGTGGCGTTCCTGCCGAACCACTCCTTCAGGCCGGACACGAAGAACTTCGGCTTGTTGGTGTAGTAGCCCGCCGCATTGGGCTGGGTTTCCAGCCATGTGCGCAGGTTGGGCGTGTTGTCGGCAGACGGCCACTTCAGATAGCCAGGGAAGTCGTACACGAGCATGGCCATGTCGGTTGCGCCCTGCACGTTGGGCTCGCCGCGCAGCGCGTTCACGCCGCCTCCGGCCACGCCCACGTTGCCCAGCAGCAGCTGGATGAGCGTCATGATGCGCGTGTTCTGGGACCCGTAGTGGTGCTGCGTCTGGCCCAGCGCATACATGATGGTCCCCGATTTCTCGGGCGCGCCCGTTGCGGCATACGTGGAATACACCAGCTCGAGCGTTTCGGCGTCCATGCCGCAGATCTCGCACACGGCTTCGATCGTATAGCGCGAATAATGGTTCTTCATGATCTGCCACACGCAATTCGGGTCGGTCATCGTTTCGTCCCGGGCGATGTCCTTCACCGTCTTGGGCGTGAACGCGGGCACGGTGGGATGCAGCTCGCTGTTGGCCCACGCATAGGTACCGCCCTCGGACGTGTCCCATGCGGTTTCGCCGTTCACCACATAGCCCCAGCTGGAGGTGTCGTACTTCTTCTTTTCGGGATCCCAGCCGCTGAACAGGCCGGTTTCCACATCGAAGCTGTACGAGTCTTTAATAAGATAGGTTGCGTTGGTGTAGTTGCGCACGTATTCGTGCTGCCACAGGTCGTTCTCGATTATGTAGTTGATCATGCCGCCGTAGAAGGCGATGTCGGTGCCCGAGCGAATCGGGCAGTAGATGTCTGCCTGCGAAGCGGTGCGCGTGAAGCGCGGGTCCACCACGATCCACGTGGCGCCCGCATCCAGCGCACGCTGGACCCACTTCGAGCTGACCGGGTGATTCTCCAAGTTGTTGGAGCCGCACGACAAGAGGACGTCGGCGTTTTTAAGGTCGCAGTAATGACCCGTCATCGAACCGCGACCGAATGAAGGTGCCAGACCGGCAACCGTGGAGCTGTGTCAAACACGCGCCTGATTGTCGATAGCCACCACGCCCAACGAGCGCATCAGCTTCAGAATCAGGTATTCCTCCTCGGAGTTTTGCTGGCTGCCGCCCATGCTTCCGATGGCCGGCGTGTAGTTGACGACTACGCCGTCTTCTTCGTGAATCCAATTCTCGTCGCGCGTCTTCTTCACGTGCTGCGCGATTTCCTTCACGGCCTCGTCCCAGGAAATCTCTTCCCAGGCATGGCCGCCCGGACGGCGCACCATTGGCCTGGTAACGCGTTCGGGATTGTGGATGATTTCTCCCGTGGCATCATCCACGATGTTGCGCAGCTGGAACATTGCCGCGCCCTTCGGGCACAAGCAGCCCTCGTTGATGGGGTGATCGGGATCGCCTTCCAGGTTTATGAGCTCGCCGTCGCGCACCGAGCAGATTACACCGCATCCGCCCGAGCAATAACAGCAGATATTGGTGTACTCCTCGGTGTTCACCAATTTCCAGTCGTCCGCAGTTTCGCCGTCCAGGGCGAACGCCTGCGACTGGGCCGAGAGCTCATATGCCATTGAACCCGCGAAGGCCAAGGCCGTGGCCTTGAAGAACCCCCTGCGTGTCAATTCCATAAGATACGCACTCCTTCCTCTCTCGCCTGCCTTCACGTGGGTGCCCGGCGCTTTTGGCGCACCGCCTGCCCCCTTAAAGCGCGAATCCTCCTTTTCGCGCAGCAATACAAGACCCCTTGGGACCTTACTGCTTGCATCATACCAGCATTTTGCAGGGTTTTTCAGGATAAAAGGCCCAGCGGGCAACATTGGCAACGCATATCGTTACCACCTGTTGCCCAACCGACGGCAGCCATGTGCCATCCACGATTTCAAAAGGCGCCGATGCTGCTATTCGTAGTAGTAGCCGTAGTTGCCGCCGTTGCCATAGCCGGTATCGTAGCCAGTGTCGTAGTCGTAGTCTTCTTCCTCCGAAGAAGTGGTAGTCGAACTGGGGGTGGTCGTGCCGCCGGCATTGGCGATGTCCGTGTTTATGCTCGAAGCTTGTATGGGTTGGCTAACATCGCCGCCCGCCTCGAATACCGACATCATTTCGGCAACGCCTGCCGTGTCTGCCACGACGTAGGACACGTCATCGATATAGGCCGGCGAAGACGGCAGCGTCGCGGAATTGATGACCAGCTCCATGCCCTCGTTGCCGTTGTTGCGCATGAGCTGTGCAAGCGAGAGCAGAAAATCGAACGTAATGCCGGAATCGGTGGTCACGAACCCGGTCGAAGCGCTGATAAGGCCCGTCATCTCGGTGCTGGGAGCATTCAGCACGCGGTCGATAATGGCCAGGATAACCTTGCGCTGATTCGTCTGGCGCGTGTAGTCGCCGTCCGCATAGGCACGGCTTCGCGCAAGGACGAGCGCCGATTCGCCGTTCATGTGCTGCTGGCCCTGCATAACCCAGCCACCTGCGTCTTCGTCGTTAATCTCCTCTTCAACGTATACGTCGATGCCGCCAATGGCGTCGACCAATTCCACGAGGTTGTCGAAATTCACCACGACGAAATGATCGATGTCGATTCCGGTCAGGTCCTTCACCGCCGCAATCTCGCCGCTGGGCCCGCCATAGGTATAGGCAGCGTTAATCTTCGTCGTTCCCACATCTTCGATGTTCACCATGGTGTCGCGCGGAATCGAGACCATGTTCACCACGTTTTTCAGGGGATCGACGCGCACGAGGATAATCGTGTCGGTGCGCGCGCCCATATCCGGGTCGCCCTCCCGCTCGTCGGAGCCAAGCAGCAGCACGGTGAAGGGCTCGTCGAACTTGGTCTTTCCCGTCATCTCGGCATCGACGGCCTGCATTTCCTCGGCTTCCATATCGTGCAGGCTTTCGTTCACTTCTTCTTTTTTCATGTTGGCGAAGGCATAGAAACCGATGCCCGCTAACGCAGCAATGACAGCTACGACCAGCACGGCGACGAGCGCCTTCTTCTTGCCCGACGATTTGCGGCTGCGCCCCTGGTATGCCATGCTATTGCGCGAATACTGCCCCGCCATGCCCGGCGTGTTCGCGCTCGAAGTGCGCGAAGGATGCTTGGAGGATGCCGGCGTAGCAGGTACGAAACCGCCCGACGCCATGGGCTCGACCGTTCCGAAATCCCGTTCGGCCAGCCTCCCGCGGTACCGCTCGTCCTCGGGATCCAGCGGAAACTGCGGGTTGTCGTGCCCATTATCGTTATATGCCATGGAGTCTCCTTGGCAGCGGTGCCGCCCATCAGTGCCATACCGAACCCGTATTCTACCATCAGGATGAACAACGACTCCAATTGCACGCATAATGCAAACAAATGGCCAGCGAATCGAATGCTCACTCTATGCAGCCCGTCCGGCGGTCGAGCAAGAGGGGCGCGTGAACTGTCGCAATCGCTATCGAACTGTTTGCAATCGAGCGGACCAGGTCGAAGGCAGGGCGCACCCGCTGCGCGCCGCGCCTTCCCACGCTCTGCGCTGCAGCACTACGAGTTGTAGCCGTTCGGATTGGAGGATTGCCAGCGCCAGCTGTCGGCGCACATGCGGTCCAGGTCGTATTCCGCCACCCAGCCCAGCTCGTCGCGTGCCTTGTCGCAGGCAGCGTAGTTTTCGGCGATGTCGCCCGCGCGGCGCGGCTTAATCTCGTAGGGCAAATCGCGGCCACATGCGCGGCTGAAGGCGCGCACCACGTCGAGCACGCTCGACCCGGTGCCGGTGCCCAGGTTGAAGATGCCCACGCCCCGGCGCGACCCATCGGCCGCCGGCTCGCCCGCCATGCACCCGATGCCGCGCGCCTCGCCGGTCCCGACTTTTCCGCCCATCCAGCGCAGTGCGGCCACATGCCCACGGGCCAGGTCCACCACGTGGATGTAGTCGCGCACGC
>DMNP01000271.1:578-2390 GCA_003452695.1 Eggerthellaceae bacterium | reverse complement strand
GCACGCCCGTGCCGTCGGGCGTGGGATAGTCGTCACCGAAAACGCCGACGGAAGCCAGCTTCCCCACAGCCACCTGCGCCACATAGGGCACCAGGTTGTTGGGGATGCCCTTCGGGTCCTCGCCTATCATGCCCGACTCGTGGGCGCCGATGGGGTTGAAGTAGCGCAGCAGCACCACGTTCCATTCGTTGTCGCCCACGTACAGGTCGCTCAGGATCTGCTCGAGCATCGACTTCGTCTGCCCGTAGGGATTGGTGGGCGTGTGCTTGGGGCAATCTTCGGTAATCGGCACGAATTCGGGTTCGCCATAGACCGTCGCGCTGCTGGAGAACACGATGTTCTTGCAATCGTAATCGCGGGCCACATCGCAAAGCACCAGCGTGCCCGCAATGTTGTTCCAGTAGTACTCGAGCGGTTTCACCACGCTTTCGCCGACCGCCTTGAAGCCGGCGAAATGGATGATGGCGTCGATGTCCCACGTATCGAAGACCTCCCGCAGCTTTTCGCGGTCGAGAATAGAGCCTTCAACGAATGCGCAGCGCTTGTCGTCGGCACCCGTAATCTGGCGGATGCGATCGACCGCAACCGGAGAAGAATTGGAAAGGTCGTCGTAGATTACGATGGAATAGCCCGCATCCAGCAATTCGACGCAGGTGTGGCTTCCGATGAAGCCCGCGCCGCCCGTTACCAGCACGCAGGTTTCGTCCGCTGGCTTTGCCAGCCCCTTGTTTGCCATGGAGGTTCCCTCTTTCACTAGAAGACGACGATGAGTCGGGAGAACTGTTCTCCCGACTCATTAGGCCATGATGTCGTTGGCCGCAGACTCGAGCGATGCAAGCAGCTGCTCGGCATCGGCGCGCGTGGCCCCCTTGGCGAACAGATAGGCCTTCACCTTGGGCTCGGTGCCGCTCGGGCGCACGATCAGCTTGTTCTCGCCTTCCAGCGCAAACGCCACGACGTTCGCGGGGGGCAAGCCATCGATGCCCGAGGCGTAGTCCACGACATCAACGACCTGCAAGCCGGCAATCTGGTTTGGAGCATCGCTGCGCAGCCCCTGCATGAGCGAGCTCATCTTCTGGCCGCCTTCGATGCCCGGGAACGAGAACGACAGCGTCTTGTTCAGGTAGTAGCCATGCTCTTCGTACAGCGCGCGCATGGCATCGGCCAGGTTCATGCCGCGCGCTTTGTAATATTGCGCCATCTGGCAGATGAGCATGCTCGCGTCGACGGCGTCCTTGTCGCGCACGTGCGTGCCGTTCAGATAGCCATAGCTTTCCTCGAACCCGAACATGAAGCGGTCGGCCTCGCCGGCGCTTTCCAATTCGGCGATAACGCCGCCGATGTACTTGAACCCCGTTAGCACGCGGCGCACTTCGAAACCGTACGCGGCGGCTATGGCATCCACCATAACCGACGACACGATGGTGGTAACGGCAATCTTGCGCTTCATTTCGTCGGCACCTTTTGCCTCGGATATCATGCGCGCCACGTAGTCCAGCAGCAGGACGCCGGTTTCGTTACCCGAAAGCAGCAGGTAATCGTCGCCATCTTTGCAGGCAATGCCCACGCGGTCGGCATCGGGATCGGTTGCCACCAGCAAATCCGGATGCACTTCCTCGGCCAAGTCGATGCCCTTCTGCAGGGCTTCGCGAATCTCGGGGTTGGGATACGGGCAGGTGGGGAAATTGCCATCCGGTTGCGCCTGCTCGGGCACGACCGTCACGTCGCTAATGCCCACGCGCTCCAAGATGCGGCTGACGCATTCCAGCCCCGTGCCGTTCAGCGGCGTGTACACGAGCTTCAGCGGGGCTT
>DMNP01000271.1:327-480 GCA_003452695.1 Eggerthellaceae bacterium | reverse complement strand
CGACGGCGTCGATGTAGCGGTCCAGCACGTCTTCGCCGATCCATTCGATGGTGCCGCGTTCCAGGGCGTCGTCGAAATCGCATATCTTCACGTCGGCGAACGTGTCGACCCCCGCAATGGCGGCGGATATGGCATCGGCGGCTTCCGTCGCAA
>DMNP01000271.1:0-247 GCA_003452695.1 Eggerthellaceae bacterium | reverse complement strand
ACCGTAAGCCTTGTAGCCGTTGTACGGCGCCGGGTTGTGACTGGCGGTCATGCACACGCCGCCGGCGCACTTCAAATCGCGCACCGCCCACGACACGGCGGGCGTGGGCTCGATGCGCGGATACACGTAGGTCTTTATGCCGTTTGCAGCGAAGACCTCGGCCGCGCGGCGCACGAATTCATCGCCCTTATTGCGGCTGTCGCGCCCGATGGCAACTGCCGGTGCATCGAAATTCGCGTTCAGATAG
>DMNP01000138.1:9384-9562 GCA_003452695.1 Eggerthellaceae bacterium | reverse complement strand
GATACACGTAGGTCTTTATGCCGTTTGCAGCGAAGACCTCGGCCGCGCGGCGCACGAATTCATCGCCCTTATTGCGGCTGTCGCGCCCGATGGCAACTGCCGGTGCATCGAAATTCGCGTTCAGATAGTCGGAAAAGCCCTGCGTGGCACGCCCGACCGTATGCACGTTCATGCGGTT
>DMNP01000138.1:4358-9326 GCA_003452695.1 Eggerthellaceae bacterium | reverse complement strand
TTGGTGCCCGCCCCGATAATTCCGCGCAAACCGGCCGTACCGAATTCCAGATCCTGGTGGAAGGCTTCCGCCACGGCCTTCTCGTCGGACTTCATGGCTTCAAGCTCTGCCAGCAGGTCTTCTTCGCCCACGTTCGCAAGCCACAGGTCGAGCAGTTCCGCCTCTTTCGTCATGGTCGTTCCTTTCTTCTCGCACAATGCGGCAATTATAGGCTATTCTCTCCCGAATACACGCTTCTGCCTCCAATACGCATGTTTGCGCACTTGTGCGCTGTTACTGCCCACGGCTTGGCCAGGAGGCCCGCCCCTTCGGCCGGGCGTCGTGAACGCAATCACATCCCCCGTTCATGTTTTTGTGCGCTACAATGGTCGGCATTTAACGCAAGCGATGAAGGGTGGCTCACATGGAGAGCAGAGCGTCTGGCGACCGACTGGCTGCTCGCGCTGCGACGCGTGTGCTTCTGGCGTTTGTGCTCGCAGCATCACTCGCGCCGACGGTGCCGGCGCGTGCGGTGGCAAACGAGGGCACACTCGAATGCGCGCCCATCGAAGACCTGCTTGTCGCAGGCAACTACGCCGAAGGCGAGGCGGTGGCCATCGTGCGCGCCAACGCGCAGCCCCATGTAGCAGCGCAAACCGAAGATCTCGCCGAAGTCGAAGCCAACTCCGTCGAACTGGCCGTGGGAAACGCGGAGCGCACCGATAGCATGCTAGACGACGCGGTTGCCCTACGCGCGCAGGATGCGGGAAGCGACGCATGCACCGTGCAGCTCGTCGTGGACCATTCCCGCACAACCGAGCAAATCTTACGCGACCTGTACGACGACCCCAACGTCATCGCCGCCGAGCCCAATTATTCCTACGATGCCGCAGAGGCCCTCGAGGGCTACGGCTACGGCGCATCCTCGGCAGAAGCTTTCGTCGCAGCCTCGGCCGGCCAGCTCTCGACACAAGCGGCGAGCATGGCATGCACGTGGCGGGCATCGTCGCATCAGCTTGGAACGGCCGGGGCACATCGGGCGTCGCGCACGGCATTAAGATCTTCGGCGTGAACGTGTTTGGCGGCAACGGCCAAGTCATGGTCATGTCGTCGGTAGTGAAAGGCTTCCAGTTCCTCGTGAAGGCAGCCAAAGAGGTGAACCTGAAAGCGGTGAACTGCTCGTGGGGCACCAAGCAGACCAGCTTCGCCTTGGGCACGATGATTAACGAGCTGGGCAAGCAGGGCGTGAACACGGTCATCGCAAGCGGCAATGACCACGAGAACCTGGACGACCGCATGGAGCTGGCGAGCCAGGCCGCGAATAGCCCCTACGCCGTTCGCGTGAACGCTGCGGGCCCCGATGGCAAGGCCACCATGTTCACAAGCTACGGCCAGACGGCAACCGACGTGTTTTCGCCTGGCCAGGCAATCCTTTCAACCTATCCCGTGGCGGTGTCGACGGGCACAGGCGAAAAGCTCAGCCTTTCGCGCTACATCTACTTCTATCCGACGGGAGCGGGGGCGGAAAACCTCTTGGCGTACGAAAGGTTCGATGCGACTCCGCGCGTGAAGTTCTACGATGCTAACCCGGCGCTCGATGCGAGCGCAACGGAAATGCATAGCGACTTCAGTCAAATACCAAGCGGCCCAAGGCATGTGGCGCTACGACATCGCTGAAGACGCCTGGTCGAGCATCGCGATGCCCGATGATTATATGGGCACAGACGTTGCTCCGAGCAAACTGGCCGCATACAACGGGTCGCTTTACCTTATGGGCACGTGCAAAAACGAAGAGGGCGACTTCTCGGATGCGGTGCATTTGTGGCGCTACGATTCCGCGAAGAACTCGTGGGCGCGGGTCGACATGGCTTTGCCGTCGGGCGCGGCTATCTGCACGCACAAGGGCAAGCTGTTCTTGGTGGCCGGCTGGTATCCAGAAGAGCTCGAGGGTCTCACCGGTACCCACTTCGCTCTTCTCGATCCGGAAAAACGCACCATCACGAAAGTTAAAGAATCGGACCCGTATGCCATCGACTTCTCGGAAGGAATCACCGTCGTTTCCACCAACAGCAACATGTATTGCTACTCGTTCGGTCAGGACGACCCGGAAGACACCGCTGTTGCCTGGCAGGCTCGTCGGTGAAGAGCATGACGGTGAACGTGGGCGCGTCCAAGGCCAACAAGGCTTGCGCCAAGAAGCACAAGAAGTTCTTCGCGAAAGCAAACTCGGGCAAAAAGATAAGCGTCCGTGCGCTTGTCCAGAAACAGGTGGCCGTATAGCGCATACGTGCGGCGTAGCGAAAGCGCGGCCTCGCCGCATTCGGCCCTGGGCAGCAAGGCAATTCCCGGGCACGAAGCCGCTGGACCGTCCAAGCAGGTCAGGCGGCCCAGCGCACGCGAGAGCCACCGGGCAAGCGCACGAGAACCACTGGACATCGTCCGAACTTCACGCGGAGGCGCCGCTGCGTTGCGCTCGCTGCGAAGAGCACGTCTGGCGAACTTAATCTCTCTTTGCCGAAAGGGCGAGCGCCTCGAGTTCGGCGGGATGCACGACGATGCAGGCCGCACCCGCCGCCTGCAAGTCGGCCACGCTGCGGTATCCCCACGACACGCCGACGGGCACCGCGCCCGCTGCACGCGCAACGGCCATGTCGGTTCCCGAGTCGCCCACATAGACCACGCGCTCGGGCGCGACGCCCAGCTCGGACATCATGCGCAGCAGACCTTGCGGGTCGGGCTTGCGCGGAACATCGGGGCTTTCGCCCCATACCGCATCGAACACGCCGGGGAAATGGTCGGATATCACGCCTTTCACCGCTGCATCGAACTTGTTGGACAGCACGCCGAGCTTCGCCCCGCGTGCCTTCAGGACATTCAGCGCCTCGGGGATGCCCGTATACGGCGCGGTGTACTTGTGCCCGTGTTCGCGGTAGAGGTGTCTCCAGCGCGCGAACAGCGCGTCTATATCGGCCTCGCTCGCGTCGGCCACCGCCGCGCGCTGCAGCAGGACGCGCCCTCCCGATCCGACGAAGCTGTTAATCTCGTCGCGCGTTCGGGTCGGCATGCCCCGCTCGGCAAGCACCATGTTGGTCAGGCGTACCAGGTCGGGCAGCGTGTCGAGCAATGTACCGTCTAAATCGAATATGAAGGCATCGAAATTCATGTTGCACACCTACGAGGTTTCGGGAGAAAAAGGCGCCACCCGAAGGCGGCGCCTGAAGAAGACGCTGGATTCTGCAGCCGTACGCTACGGGCGCGGCGTGCCGCATTCACCGCAGAACTTGCCCGTGTTTGCAGCACCGCACTGCGGACAGGTCCAACCCGCGGCAGGAGCGGGAGCTGGCTGGGGAGTTCCGCATTCGCCGCAGAACTTGCCCGAGTTCACCGTGCCGCATTGCGGGCAGGTCCAGCCTGCAGCCTGCTGCGGTGCAGCCTGGGGCGGCATGCCCTGCTGCGGCGCGGGCTGCTGCATGGGCTGCTGCTGGGCGAACGGCTGGCCGCCGAAACCGCCGTCCGTTGCCGTGGGATAGTTGTTCTGCATGGGCTGCTGGTATCCGCCGCCGCCCTGCTGGAACATGCCGGCTGCGGCCTGGCCGCCCATGCCGCCTGCCATGCCCATGCCCATGAAGCCCATCATGGCGCCGTTCTCGTTGCCCGCGGCCGTGCGCATCGCATCGCCCATGGCGCCGGCGGTGTATCCGGCTGCCAGATTCGGGTCGGCCAGCGAACGGGCAGCCTGACGGTCCTTTATCAGCTTCTCGTCTTCCTCGGAAATGGTGATGGAGTTCATGGCGAACGACGCCACCGAAATGCCGCGGCGCTGGCCCCAGTCCACCGACAGCTCGTCGTTCAGGATGTCGCACATGTCCGAGGTGTACGCCGGGATGGCGCTGTAGCGCACGCCCATGGCCGAAATGCGCGCCAAGGCCGGCTGCAGGGCCTTCAGCAGCTCGCTTTTCATCTGCGAATCGATGCGGTCGCGCGTGAAGGGCTCTTCAACATTGCCGCAGACTTCCTTGTAGAAGATAAGCGGGTCGGTAAGCTTATAGGAGTATTCGCCATTGCAGCGCACGGCGGTGTCGATGTCCAGGTTGATGTTCTGGTCGACCACGCGGAACGGAATCGGCGAAGACGTGCCGTATTTGTTACCGTAGATTTCCTTGGTGTTGAAGAAATAGACGCGCTGGTCCTTGCCCGTGTCGCCGCCGAACGTGAAGCGCTGGCCGATGCGCGCGAACGTGTTCTTTATGCCCTCGCCCAGATTGCCATAGAAGATGGAAGGTTCGGTGGAGCGGTCGTACACGAACTGGCCAGGCTCGGCGCACACTTCCACGATTTCGCCGGATTCGACGATTATCATGCACTGGCCGTCGTTCACGGCGATGATCGAACCATCCGAAATGATGTTGCTCTCGCCCTTGGTGTTGGAGCTCCTGCCGCGGTCCGACGTGCGCTTCTGCCCCTTTGCCGCCAGCACGCTCTCGTTCAGGACGTCCGCATCGCAGTAGAAGAAGTCGCGCCACGAATCGGCAAGCACACCGCCCGCGGCACCTGCGATTGCATGAATCAAACCCATAAGCTGCTCCTAACCTCCGTTGTCTTTCGCCTTATCAAGCGCAATCCCGCACGCCTGGTTACCATGCCCCATAATACCCGAAAATCATCCTCTAAAACACCCACCACTCTCGACGACACATTCCCGTAGAAACACCGCAGTTACCGCAAGCCACACCAAGCCGCAACAAGCCCGCAGCCCCAAGCCGCAGGTCGCCCACGGTGAGTCAGCGAGGGCGCCCGAGGTGCCCCGAATTGACGTGATCGAACAATCCTGTGAATTGTTCGATGCCAAACTATGCGCCCGTGAGGGCGCTTCCGCCGGAGGCGGAACAGCGTACTGCTGCTACGCGAGGCGGGCTTTGAACGGCAAGGCGGGGCACCACGGGCGGCCGCAGCGTCGAGACGCGGGTCGCCCACGGTAAGTCAGCGAGA
>DMNP01000138.1:0-4185 GCA_003452695.1 Eggerthellaceae bacterium | reverse complement strand
GCCGTTCGTAGAACGGCGTACCCCCCTAAGCTTCGAGGATGCGAGCCGCCACCTGCTTCTTGCGGGAGAGCACGCCGGGCATCCAGGTGCCGCCGACGCCGGTGCATTCTATGTCGAAGGCGCGGTTCACGATGCGGCGGTTGCCTTCGCAGAGGAACTGGCTGCCTTCGGCGATGATGTCGGTCAGCATGAGCAGGACGCAGACGTAGCCGTGCGTTTCGATAAGGCCGCGCATGTAGTCGCGCATCTCTTGTTCGCGGCCCATGGCGGCTTCCAGGTTGGTCGTTTCGTGCTGGGCGATGAGCACGGTGCCCTCGCCGATGTCGAATTCCTTCGAATCGGCGCTGACCAGCTTGTCGATGGGCATGTCGTCGTCGCCGCCGCGCAGCGAGAACACATCCATGCCGAAATCCAGCGGCTTCACGTCGAGGATGCCGGCCAGATAGTCGACGATGCGCTCGTCGGTGGCGGTGGCGGTGGGCGACTTCAGCACGACGGTGTCGGTCATGACGGCGCTCAGGAGCACGGCCGCGATGGGCGCGGGCGGCTCGATACCGTAGCGCTGGCATTCGAGGGTGACGATGGTGGCGGTCGATCCGACGGGCATGTTCAGGAACTTTATGGGATAGACGGTGGACACGTCGGCGATGCGGTGATGGTCGATTATCTCGACGACTTCGGCGTCCTCGATGCCGGCGGCGGCTTGGCTTATCTCGTTGTGGTCCACGAGCACGACCTTGCGGTGCGGGTGGACGGCGATATCGGAGCGGGTGACGATGCCGATGGGACGCTGCTCGTCGTCGAGGACCACGGCCTCGCGGAAGGGCTGGTTCATCAGGTCCGCGACCGCTTCGTCCAAGCGGCCGTCGGCGGCGAGGGTGAGGATGCTTTCCTCCATGATGGTGTCGACGCGCTGGTCGAGGGATGCTATCAGGTCCGATGCCACCGACATCTCGCTTGCGCCCTCTTCTTCCAGAACATCGGTTGCGGATATGTAGCGGTTGGCTATCATGCGCGTGGACACGAGCCCGCGGTAGGTGCCGTCGTCGTTGGTGACGACGAGTGCCTGGATGTTGTGTTTGCGCATGATGCGCCCGGCTTCGATTATCTTGGCATCGGCCCCAACCGAGAGCGGGTCGGGCGTCATCACGTCGGAGACGCGGGCGAACAGGTTGTTTATGACCATCGGCGCTTCGATGCCCCATTTGTCCAGGATGCCCGCCGTCTCGGGAGGCAGCGGACCGAGCCGCGCGGGCACGTAGCGGGGACGCTGCTCGTCGTCGGCCAGCTCGCCCGATTCCACATCGCGCTTCACGAGCTCGTTTTTCAGCCAGGCATATCCAATAGCCGCGCTGATGGCGTCGTTATCAGGATTCTTGTGTCCTACCACGATAATTGGTGCAGTCATTGCCCTCCCCCTGTTACTTGGCTATCTTCACGATGGGCGCGTAATCTTTCAGCAGCTTCTTGGTTTGGCTGAGCTTGGAGAAGTACACGTGCAGGGTGTCGCCGTCCACCTTCTCCACGCGGCCGCGGCCGAAGGTCTTGTGGTCCACGAGGTCGCCCTTGGCGAACGTGGCCTGCGCGCCCTCCTTCTTGCCGGCGGCGGCAGACAGCCCCGTGCGCGCATTGCGCGAGCGCTCCCCCGACCCGAACGCGCTGGAACGCCCGAACACGCGTCCCTCGCCCGCCTCGGAGCCCGATCCGGAAATGCCCCGGCGGCTTCCGCGCTTCTCCCAGCCCGTTCCCGAGAAGCCGGCCGACCCCACGCCGGTGGTCTGGCGCAGCGATTCGGGAATCTCGCCGAGGAAACGCGACACGCCGTTCACGTGCGTGCTGCCGAACAGCTGCCGCTGCGAGGCGCAGGTAAGATACAGGTGCTTGCGGGCGCGCGTGATGGCCACGTAGGCCAGGCGGCGCTCCTCTTCCACGCCCGCAGAATCGCCGAGCGAGTTCATATGCGGGAAGATGGACTCTTCCATGCCGGCCACGAACACGCAGTCGAATTCCAGGCCCTTCGAGGAATGCACGGTCATCATGGTCACGGCGCGGCCGTCGTCGGACGCCGCATCCAGGTCGGTGCGCAGGCGCACCCATTCGATGAAGTCCGCCAGCGAATCGCCCCGCAGGACGCGGACCGGCTCTTCGGCGGCGTCTTCGCCCGCACGCGGTGCGGCGAAGAACACCTCGGCCGCGGCTTCTCCCTCGCCCTCCTGCTGCCCTTCGCCGACAGGCGCAGCCTCGTGCGTTTCCACGAACTCGTCAACGACGCCCATGAACTCGCGGATGTTCTCGATGCGCCCCCGCGCTTCGTCGGTCCCCTCGTTTTGCAGCGCCTCTATCAGCCCCGCCTTTTCCACGATCATCTCGATGACCTTGCGCAAATCGCCCGCATAGCCGCTTGCGTCGTGGACGATCTGAACGAATTCGCCAACGGCGCGCCGCGATGCCGGCCGCAGCTGCTCGTCTGCCACCGACAGCTCGGCTGCGTTCATGAAGGTGGTCTGGCTTTCCTGCGCCACCTGGGCGATGCGCTCGATCGTGGTCCTGCCCACGCCCCGGCGCGGCACGTTTATCACGCGCTGTGCGGCCATGTCGTCTGCGGGGTTCACGGCAAGGGTGAGGTAGGCCATGACGTCTTGGATTTCCTGGCGCTCGAAGAAGCGCGTGCCGCCGACGATGCGATAAGGCACGCCCGCGCGCAGGAACATGTCTTCAAGCATGCGGCTCTGGGCGTTCGTGCGGTAGAACACGGCCATCTGGTTGTAGCTCATGCCCGCATCGTGGCGCTTCTCTATCTGCCCGGCAATCCAGCGGCCCTCGTCGCGCTCGTCTGCGGCCATGAAGACCTGGATCTTGTCGCCGGCCTCGCTTGCCGTGAACAGCTTCTTGGGCTTGCGCGTCATGTTGTTCGCGATGACCGCGTTCGCGGCTTCCAGGATGTTGCCGACGCTGCGGTAGTTCTGCTCCAGCTTTATGGTCGTGCAGCGCGGATAGTCCTTCTCGAATTCCAGGATGTTGCGGATGTCGGCTCCGCGCCAGGAATAGATGGACTGGTCGTCGTCGCCGACCACCATGATGTTGCCGTGCGCGGCGGCCAACAGCTTGCAGATCTCGTATTGCGCATGGTTCGTGTCCTGGTACTCGTCGACCAAGATGTAGCGGAAACGCTGCTGATAGGCGGCGAGCACGTCGGGATGGTGCTTCAGCAGCAGGTAGGCGTACAACAGCAAATCGTCGAAGTCGAAGGCGTTGGCCGCCTTCAGGCGCTCCTGCAGGCGCGTGTACACGCGCGCTGCCTGCTTGCCCACCGGGTCGATGTTCTCGTCGGCGAACGTGCCCGGCACGACCAGCTCGTTCTTCGCCTTCGAAATGCGGTTGCGCAACGCGTTCACCGGGAACCGCTTCGGGTCGATGTCCAGCTCGGCCACGATCTCCTTCACGAGCCGCTTGCTGTCGGACTCGTCGTAGATGGTGAAGTTCTGCGAAAACCCCAGCCGCTCGGCATCGGCGCGCAGCATGCGCACGCACATGCTGTGGAAGGTGGACACCCACATGCCGCGCGCCCGCGGGCCGACAAGCTGCCCCAAGCGCTCGCGCATCTCGGCGGCCGCCTTGTTGGTGAACGTGATGGCCAGTATCTCCCACGGCGCGGTGTCGGTGGATTCGATGATGTGGGCGATGCGGTACGTGAGCACGCGGGTTTTTCCCGACCCCGCGCCTGCCAGCACCAGCAACGGTCCGTCGATGCTCTCCACCGCCTGGCGTTGCGGTTCGTTCAGCGTTTCAAGATCTATCATGGGCACTCCCGGTTTCCATCGGATGCCGCGCGCTTGCCGCGCGGACACAAAACAGGGGCTGGAAGGCGCATCGCGCCAACCAGCCACCACATGGTCGCTTGGGCCAGAATGAGTCGGAAGAACGTTTCTCCCGACTCATTTCCCGACGGATGAAAAATCGTCTAGGCGTTGTGCTTCTCGAAAGCGTCCATGAACTCCACGAGGTATTGCACGCCTTCGACCGGCATGGCGTTGTAGATGCTGGCGCGCATTCCACCCACCGAACGGTGGCCCTTTATGTTGGCGATGTTGTGCGCACTGGCCTCGGCGATGAACTTCGCGTCCAGATCGGCGTCGCCGGTGACGAAGGGCACGTTCATGATGGAACGGTCTTCCTTGCGGGCAG
>DMNP01000010.1:889-5943 GCA_003452695.1 Eggerthellaceae bacterium | reverse complement strand
CGCAGAACCAGATGGCCAGCGAGTCAACCACGCTCTGGAAGCCGCCGTTGGACTCGTACAGCTTCTCTAGGTTCGTCACCTGTCCGTCCTTTCTCTCGTGTCTCGTTCTCGTTCTTCCCAGCGGCCCCCTCGGAAACGGCGCGGGGCGGAAAGGGAGGTAGCGCCGTTGAGGGGGAAGGAGTGGGTCCGTCGACGCTCCCCGCGCCGCCTCCGTGCGGGCCGCTGGCGCGACCGCCTACCGCTCGGGCTCGAAGTCGCTGATGTCCAGCTCGAGCTCCATGCAGAGCGCGACCAGCTCGTTGGCGCTGATCTTCCGCTTGCCCTCGAGCGACACGCGCAGGGCCTCGTAGCCGATTCCCGTCCTGCGTGCCAGCTCGGCTGTGGAGATTCCACGCTCCGTCTGCCTCTCGCGCACCACTTCAGCTGTGTCCATGTTCACCTCCCTAGGTAAGTGGTGCGGGGGATTGCCCGCCCCCGCTCGGGTCCGCCTTCTAGTGAATCCAGTAGCCGCCGTGCTTCGCGGCTTCCTCGGTTATCTGCTCCATGGTCGTTCCGGATTTCTCCGTGATGTACTCCCAGTTCCAGCTGCCGCCAGGCTTCGTGCCGAGGCTGAACGCGTGGCAGTAGTACCTGTCCTCGATGGACCGCTTCATGGACTCCTTAGCCTCCTTGACGCTCCCGGCGCAGATGCTCGCGAAGTGCAGGTACTGCTTCCCGCTCCGCTTGGTGATGCAGTAGATTCCGTATTCCTTTGCCATGACTCACTCCGTTTCCCTAGGATTCTTAGGTACGTGCTAGATGATACCTCATAATCCTAGGTTTTCAAGACACAATCCTAATATTTTTAGGTTTCTGCCCTATAATTTCGGTATCCGACCGAAGGAGGACGCCATGGCCATCAAGTACGCGCACATCGCTATGAAGTTGAGGGAGTTCCGCAAGGAGGCTGGCATGACGCCCGAGCAGCTGGGAGCGAAGGTGAACAGGAGCGGCAAGACCATAGAGGCGTACGAGACGGGCACGAGCCAGCCAAACGGCGACATGCTCATAGACCTGTGCAAGGCGCTCGGCAAGCCCATCTCCGCGTTCTTCCCGCCAGAGACACGCGGCGTGGAGTACTCGTACGTCAACCTGGGCGGCGCCGATGCGGAGACCGACCACGAGCTGAGGGAGCTGGTGGACATATACGGCTCGATAACCGAGGAGGGGCGCAGGCAGCTGATGATCTTCGCGCGTGGCGTGGCTTCCACGTACGCAAAAAATAGTGGACATACGGAGCGCCAGACGGCGTAGGGGGAGGTAGCGTCATGGGACTGTTCGGCGACATGAAGGCGGTCGTGAGGAAGCACGCGAGGGACAAGGTGGATGATGCCGTCTCCGCGGCGGCGGGAACGGGCATAGGCCAGGCCGCGATGCGGTCCAAGAAGGTGGTGGACGCGATAACGGGTCGCGTGGAGCCCGCGCAGGTCGAGCTGTGGGCGGTCCCGCCGTTCAATGGCTCCGTGCTGCTCGAGCCGCGCTACGAGGGCAAGCTGTACGTGTACTACCCAGAGCCGCTGCGCGCGGTGCGCCAGGGCGAGAGGTTCCTGCTGGAGGCGGTGCCGGGGGACGTGGTGCTGCACAGCTCCTATAGCGGCAACACTGTGCGCACTCGCGACTCGGGAACGGTCGCGTACAAGTACCGCGGCGAGGTCGTGGGTATGTCGAAGTACTTCTCGGAGGCCGTCACGAAGCAGATGCGCTCCGGCTACAGGGTCCACCTCGAGGCCGAGAAGCTGGGCGTGTACGACAAGGACGTGCCCGAGGTGGCCATATACGGCAACAGGTCGCCCGAGTGCACGATGCCGCTGGGGGACTTGTGAGCGCACGCCGCGGCCTGACGGGCACCGTGGTCCCGCTTGAGGACAAGCCGAAGTCGAGGTGCAGGAAGTGGGAGCTGAGGGCGAACCTGCCCAGACAGGGCAAGAAGTACCCGAAGCGCACGAGACGTTTCGAGGGAACGTGGACGCAGGCTCAGGCGGCTCTGAGGGAGTTCATTGCCGAGGTGGAGTCGGAGACGGCGAAGCCGGACGGCAGGGCGCTGTTCTCCGATTACGCGGACGCATGGCACGCCCGCAGGGTGGAGCTCGGGATGCTCTCCAAGAGGACGTTGGAACGCGAATCAGCGCCCCTCGCGGCCCTCAAGATGCACTTGGGGGACAAGAGGCTGTGCGAGGTCACGCACAGGGACATCGAGGACTGCTATTCGGCGCTCATGTCGGGGGACAACCCATCGGGGAAGCCCTACGCGCCGTGGACGGTGGCGACCGCGCACCAGAAGCTCTGCGCGATGCTCAACTCCGCCGTGAGGGACGGGACGCTTCCCTCGTCTCCAGCCGACAAGGTGAGGAGGCCGAGGGTGCCCGAGAAGGAGAAGAGGGTGCCGACCACCGCCGAGGTCGACGCCATGCTGGACGCTATGGACTTCTCCGACCCCCGGAACGTGATGGTGCTGCTGTGCGCGGAGTGCGGGCTGAGGAGGAGCGAGGCTCTGATGGTCTCGCCTGCGGACTTCGACGGCTCTAGGGTCCACGTCACGAAGGCGGCAGAGGACGACGGCACGCCCAAGCCCACCAAGAACGTCATGGTGAGGGAGGTGCCAGCCCCGCCGAGGACCAAGGCGGTGCTCGGATCGCTCGAAGGCGACGGCCCCATCTGCAAGATGAAGCCGCACTCGCTGTCCGTGTGGTGGGCGAATACCGCCAAGTCGCACGGCATGGAGGGCGTGACCCTGCACGGGCTGAGGCACGCCTACGCGACGAGGCTCGCGGAGGCGGGGGTGCACCCGAAGGTGATGATGAGCCTCGGAGGGTGGAGGACGATAGAGGTGTGCATGTCGATATACACCCACGTCCACAGCTCCGCGCTCGACGATGCGGTGTCGAAAGCGTTCTCGTAGTCGCTACGAATCGCACTACGAATCTTGCCACCACCCGCGACCTGCGGAAGTTTTGCGTTTGTTGTCACCTGCGGTTTTCCTTTCTGAAGCTGGAAGGCTCAGTGTGGGCACCCACCTTCTGTTAGGTGGGTTCATCCTTTCCGGCAGGGGGTGAGGTATCTCCCTTGACCGCAGGTTGGCGGCGCGTTCGGCGTTTCGCGCGCTGCGCGCTCGAGCTCTGCGCTACGAATCGGACTACGAATCAAGCCCGAAGTGGACGCGAAAAGCCCCCAGCATCCGAAGATGCCGAGGGCTGAATGCCTTGTCTACTTTTTGATTGCCTTTTGCTTTTATTCTCCGAGAATCTCGGTCAGCTCTTCTGCTGTAATGCGGCCTTTTTCGTAAGCATCGCGCACCATCCGCTCGCTCCACAGCCCAGCGTCATAGTACGCCTTTACCTTTTGCGCAAATCTACTCATCTTCGTCACCGTCCTCGATGTCGATGTCTGCCATCATCGCGACGTATTCGAGCGTCGCGGCGAGCTTGTCCCTGTCAGCGCGTAGCAACTCAAGCTCGCGCTCCTTTTTCGGCTCAATGTCCGGTCGTTCGTACTGGATCATGACTGCTCTCCAATCAGCTTCATGCCGTATGCTTTCTGCTTAATCGCTAAATTCTTGCTATCGCCTTTCGATAGGTGATTGCACATCGTACCCGCGCGTGAGCGCGGGTGATTATACGATTAGACGATGCAGCAAGCTGGGGCGCAGAAAGCCCACCCAGTGCTGGCGTAAGTGTTGCTCAGACTGCCCGACGAGTTGCAGCAAGCGACGCTGCCGCCATAGCCGCGACTCGCCGAACGCTCGAAGACATCGCGCATGGTAGACTCAGAGCCCATAGACGCAAGCCTGAATTCTGGATGCGTCGCGCCCATGCTCGCAGGCGTTGCACCATACACACGTTTCCAGTAGTCCCACACACTGCCCTCAAGCCCGTAAGGAACACCAAGCCACGTGCAAGCCCAATCGAGCTGTTCTGCCGATGGCAGAAATACCTTATCGTAGGTCGTGTCACACTCGGTTCCGCTCGCCGTGCCGCCGTCGCAGTACGGCAGCGCGGTATCTACGCGCACTTCTGCGACGTGGGCGGCAAAATCAGGGTCGAAGCCGGACAGAAAGCCGCTGTACGTACTCAGCGCAGGCACCCTATCAAACGCCGACATAGGGGAATACCAAGACGCATCGAACGAATTCAGCCACTGTCGCACATCGGAATCGCGCCACCGGTTCGAGCCGAGTACGTGACGGTGAATGTTATTCACGGTGTCTGTCGGATTAGCCGCAAGCGTGCCGAGCGATGTGCCGCCAGAGCCTACGGTGACAGTGCACTCTTCGTTCGCTTCGGTAGCTGCGCCAGACGCGAACGCCTGCACGGTGGTGGGTGCGACTGAGTAGGTGGAATCCTTGAAGATAAGCTGACCACCTGCTGGCAAGTCCTGCGTCAGCGTGAACTGATAGTCTGTGTTCGCCGCCATCTGCTGGTAGCCTGCGCCGCTGTTGATGTGATACGTGCCAGCCGCAAGCCCGCCACTGCCAGCAGCGTAGAAAGCTTCGCGCACGTCGTATGCAGTTGCGAACGGCAGGCAGAGCTTCGATTGCAGATACATCGCGTTGTCAGTCTCGCCGTCTCGCAGCTCTGTTGTCCCATGGTGCACGACGCGCCAGAGAAAATCCCACTCGGTCGTGACGTTTTGGCGCACGTCAGTCCAGGGTGTGTGCAAAATCGTGCCGACTGGGAAAGCGTCGA
Source organism: Eggerthellaceae bacterium (assembly GCA_003452695.1). Lineage (GTDB taxonomy): Bacteria > Actinomycetota > Coriobacteriia > Coriobacteriales > Eggerthellaceae > UBA9715. Next base: position 1,222 of record DMNP01000010.1, on the reverse strand, counting down.
CCGCCGCGCCCTCTTCGACCATAGACGATACCTCGCCCCAGTCGCTGATAGACGTGACCGAAGCGTTTAGCTCCTTTTCCTTAAGCAAAACAAGCTTGCCCAGCTCTGCCACGATTCCATGGCCTGTCGAGTCGAGGATGATTGGATCGGTTACCTGCTGCATTGTCATTTAAGCCTCCTGATAGTAGATTGCGCAGAGCTTGCCTTCAGATACGGTCAACATCGAGCTGAGGGATGCGTCGCGGTCGGCTTCGGCCTGCTCGTATGCCGCCTGACGCGCCGCTTCGGCTGCTTCGTAGGTTTGCTGTACTGTGTTGGTGATTTCGGCTGCGG
>DMNP01000010.1:0-830 GCA_003452695.1 Eggerthellaceae bacterium | reverse complement strand
CGGCTTGCGCAGCTTCGTTTGCGTCTGCCGTTGCTGCGTTGGCATCCCTCACCGCAGCATCCACCAGATCGCGCCAGCCATCGATGAGCACGTCCATCGCGCCCGCCTGCTCGATGATGGATTGGTCTTGCGTGTCGTTGCTCGGCAGCACCTTGAAGCTGTAGGTGGTCGAGCTGAAACGGTGTGCTATCGTCTCGCCGTCGCTGTCGGTCGCGCTGATGCTGGCGGTTGTCGTGCCGACGTTGGAGCAGGCGATCGGGGACACCAGCCAGTCGAATTCGATGGTGTCGGCGTTGGTGGTAATCGACGGTACGGGGTAGTAGCCTTCGTTCACCGTGTTGTTTATGAAATGCACGCTGAATTGGTAGCCGCTCAAGTCCGTGCCGTCGCAGTACCTCGGCACGGTGAACTTGACCTTGCGCACCCACGCATCGCCCATCGCGCCGAGCACCTGCTGCTCAAGCGGCACGGTCATCGTGCGGAAGTCTTCTGAAATTACGACATTCTCTGCCATGCTTACTCCTTAATCGCTTTCAATATGACCGCGCCACCCTTTTTGCGGTAGACCCAGCCCGTGCGCTTGCCGAACCTGACCTTGCGCCAGTTGCCCGATTTCTCGTGCAGGTACGTGAGCTTCGACCCAGAAGGGATGCGGACGATCCGCCTCTTCCTGTCGGCCTTGGGCTCGGGGTAGAGGTAGCGCACGGCCTTTGTGGTGTAGCCGATGACGGTTCCCACGCACAGCCGTTCCCACTGCGCTCGGGTCAGCGGCGACACGTTGCGGTCCATCTTCTCCCCGCCGCTGGTGAACTGCCAGATGTCGTAGGACT
>DMNP01000362.1 GCA_003452695.1 Eggerthellaceae bacterium | reverse complement strand
GCGGACGCGCTACGCTTGGAAACATAGGGCTCAGCCCAAACGTCCGTGCTGGCGGAACCGTCCTCGGTCTCGCTGTCAACGGTCGCGGTCAGGCTGTTCAGGCCATAGATGCGCACGAACTCGGAATCGCTGGGGTCCATGATCTCGACGATCCAGTTCTTGATGTTTACCGGGCATCCGTTCTTGCGGCCCTTTGCCATTTGACATACCTCCAATCATGTGTCACAGTAGTAAACGCGGAAATTGCTGGAAAATATTTCGCGCTTTTTGGTATCGCCTCCAAGGCCCGCTGAGGCGTTCAGAACCTCGATGTAAGCCCTCGCGCCGTCACCGGCAAGATAACCATCATACTCGGCCAGAGCCTCCACAATGGCCTGTGAGCGCTCGTAGGCGTCCGCAGGGTACTTGTCGCGCACCATCATCTGGATGCGCGCGCCGCCGGGCGAACCGGCATAGCTGCTGTCAGTCGAATAAACGGTCACGCAAGCATCGGGAGTATCGGGCATCCATCCCCAAAAGATGTCGCCAGCCGTCTCCGAATCCGCGACAGTACCAAAGCCCAGAAACTCAATGTGCCGGGCAAACTGTTCAAGCAGATTCATGTCACGTCACCCCATTTCGGACTGAAAAGCAGCTCCGGCCAGCTCCACCATTTTGGACTGTACGGAACCATCGTTGAGCGGGTCTTCTAGGTATTTGTTTTTTCTGCCGCGCTGGAAGTTGGCGTGTTCTTCATGCCAGCGCACCGCATAAGGCGTGTCATAACTGACCGTGCCCTGACTGCCGTCCGCATTGACATCCACCACGCAGGACGCTTTCAGAGCGCCGGTGTCAATGGGAACCTGCTCCTTGCTGCGAGCAGCGAGGTAATCCAGCGCAGACCACGTACCTTTACGGCTGCAGTTCTGCGTAATGGATTTAATCTTGGCCGTGTCAAGTTTGACTTTGACTGTCATTCTCATTCCAGATACACCTCCAGATGATTGTCGGCGAATCCGTTTTTGATCTCACAGTCAATGACAGTAAATTCCTGCCCATCGCATACCACAAGGCTGCGCGACGGAATAGCCGAGCCAACGCAAAACATTTTCGCATTGGCGGCCACCTGATCGAGCGAACCGCCCTGATCTTTATACGTGTGCCGCAAGTGCTTGCCGCGCTCCAGGCGGCATGCCCTTGTTTCAGGTGGGCCGTATACGGGCCGGGAATTTCCCTCACGGATAAATGGCGAAATGACAGCCTGCTGCATAAACAGCATTTCAATCAGAGCCATAACAGCCGGGGAACCTCCCTTCAACGCCCTTGTAAAGCAAGCCAGCCTCCAGCAGTATACCGTAAGCCGTCGGGCAGATAGTGCGCTTGGTGATGCGGTTGTCAAAGCTGCCGTCCTCAAATGCCATGGAGAAGTTGCCGATGGTGAACGACTTGACACCTGCGGGCAGGTTCTGATCGTTCATCTTCTGCGCGACAGTTTTCTCATGGTCAATCTGCGTTATGACAGCTTTGTTGAACGCTTCTATCTCGTAATCGAAGTGCGGGATAGACGGGAATATGAACGCCTTGATGCGCGGCTCCATTGCGTCGATTTCGCTTTGCTCAGGAGCGGCGAACACTCCATGAATGTCAGGCATTTTCTCACGCTCCTTTACGCAGGCAAACGGGCTGCCCCGCTTGGAGCAGCCCTTGTCATGTTACAGCGTCACGGTCTTTTTTCGCGTCGAGCGCTTGGCCGTGCTCTTTGTCGCCGCTACTGTCTCGACGGCAGGCGCGTCCACAGCGGGCGCGGCGGAACGGCTCAGAACGCTGTCCGTGCCGCTAGGCGTTCAGGTGCCGCTGGGAGCGGTCTCGGCCAGCACGGCAAAGGGATAATAATCCGTATCGCCGCTGATGGCGTTGACAGGCTTGGGCAGCGCCCAGCCCAGACGCATGACAGCGCGCAGAGCCACGCAGTCCTGCTGGGCCAGATTCAGGATGACCTTGCCCTGGGCGTCGCTGATGATGGCTTCGGTCAGAACCTTGTAGGTGATGTCCTGACGGATGGCGTAGCGGGCATAGCGGAAATCACCAGCCAGCAGCAGGGCGGCGTCAGCGTCCCACGCGCCGTTGTCCGGGAAGTCGATGGCAGCGCCATTCAGCTCGTAGGCCATGGAACCGGCAGCGCCGTTGGAATACGCAGCGCGGAAAATGGGCTGCTTGTTCTCGTCCACAGCGCCGCGCAGCTTGGCGCGCAGCTTCAGGGCACCGACATAGCCGTTGGCGGGCAGGCCGAGTTCCTCAACCTTGGCGATCACGCCACCCTCGCCGTTGATAGCAGGGTACAGGTCGAGGGTAGTAGCGCTGTTGCCACTGCCGCTGTTCAGGTACACCACATTGCCAGCCGCAACCGCGCCGGGCACCAGGCCGACAGGCCAGGAAGTGGGCTTTTCGGTGGAGAAAAACGCGGCGGCGTCGATCTTCTTGGCGAACGCCTCCACGATGCGCGGGCGAACCTCGCCCCAGATGTCATAGTCGGAATCGTCCAGCACGGCCTCCGGGATGGGCACGATGACGGCCAGTTCTTCGGCGGTGATGGTCGCGCCGTCCCACGTCATGTTGCTGGTCTGCTTCAGACCGGTGTCACCGCTGACGAAATACGCTTCGGGATTGCCGGTGGCCACGGGCATCTTGAGCTGCTTCGCGGTCATGTTCGGCATCCGATTCGCCAGGCGCAGGAACGTGGACTGCTTGGGCAGCTCCTGAATAATTTCACGGGATACCTGCTCAGGAATCAGCACCTGAGCGCCGGTACGATCGATCATGGTATTATAAGCCATAGTCATTTACCTCCATTCGTAGGTTATGTCCTGCCAGCCATACTGCGCAGGGCGTTGTTCATGGCGGCGTTGGTGCTGTCGGAGGATGCGCCGCCGATGATGTCCTGCTGGCCGCTGTAACCGCCACGCTGATGGCCGGGATTTTCGCCTTCAAACAAATACGGGTATGACTGTTTCAGCGTGGTGAGCTGCGCGTCGAAGCCCTCCAGTTTGCCGTCCTTCTCTGTGATGTCCTCGCGCTTCAGCAGCGGAATCACCACATCCACGTTGCGGGCCTTGGCGGCGCGCAGCGCGTCCTTGATCGTATAATCAAGGTTCTGCGCGTGAAGTTGCTGGTCGCGGGCTGCCACGTCCTGCGTGAGCTGGTCGACCTTGGCCTGCAGCTCGTTGACGGTCGCGTTCTTGGCCTGCTCGGCCTGAACCTGTGCCTGCGCATTGGCAAGGTCGGTCGTGAGCTGGTTGATCGTGGCAATCTTTTCGTCAAACTTCGCCTTGGGAATGTAGCTGCCATCGGCGATGTTGACAATGTTCATGCCGCTGGGCTTGACGGCGGCGGCAAACTGCGCGAACAGTTCATCGCCCAGTACGGGTTTCAGGAAATCAAGATTCATTTTTTCATCCTCCGTTTTACGTTGTTACTGCTTCGAGTTTTGAACGGGCACTCTCCCGCTAGGCAGTCCGCTGTGAACCACAGCGGCAGGCAGAATAGCATAAAAAACGCTGCCCGCATTGGGTCGCGCTCTTTATCACGCTCTCAGACGCCCGCAAATGGCCCTAGAAGCCGTTTTGCGCCTTTGGGTATATAAATCCTAATCCCGCGACAGGACGCCTTTACGGCGCGTTTCTGCGCCGCTAGGAGCATTTGCCGTGGAATCGGCGGATTCCAGCTTGTCCTTCAGGGCGGCGAACGCATCCGCCACGCCCTTGTTCTGGTACACGCTCTTGACGTGCAGCCGGAAGTTGTCGCTCTGACAGCGCTGGTAATGGCTGTCCGCGCTGGCCACATTGTTATACAGATCATACAGCTTTTCCGCGACATCGCGCGGGATGGTGATGTTTGCCATGGTGTGCCCTCCTTCACGCACGAAAAAACCGCCCGGAGGCGGTTCACTTGATTTCGGTCTTGATGATGGTTCCGTCATCGTCCACGACCTCAATGATCATGGGCGGCTGGTCTTTGTCCGGCACGTCGAAACCCAGGCTACGCAGGTGTCGGCGCACATGTCGGCGCAATTGCTTTTTCTGTTCCTCGGTCAATGGCTCGTTTTTCTCGCTCACGGTCAGCGGCCTCCTTTGCTGGATTTGTCACGCACGTTGAAATATTCGCGCGTGAGGTCTCTCCAGATTTCGCCGCGCATCTCCCGAAGTCCTGCCTCGCCGTAATAATCCCGTGCTGACATGCTGCGCGATTCCCTCAGACCGTCCAATACCTGATTGATCTCCATCAGGCGGTCAGCCGGGTTTGTGGATTCGCCGGAGAAGTAGCCGGGATAAATCTCCTGCAACTCCTTGTAGGCACTGTCAACGCTCATGGCGTCACGGCTCAGCGTGGTGCGAACGTGGTTCGCGGGTGAGCGGGCATACTCGCCGAAGTCCGGGATATTCGCCCTGTCATACTTGCTGATATAAAGCGGCGTATTGCGCAGTATGGCGTTGAGGTCGGCATAGTCGCGGGCGATCTCCTTGTCCTGTACCTTGATGCGGTCAGTTAGTGAATTGGTCAGCGCGTCAAGCGCCTCATATGCGGCTCGGTGCATGCTGACGTAGGGCGTGCCGTTTTCGTTCAGCTTCATGGTCATGCCGCCGGTGCGCTCCACGTTGCGGAAAAAGTTCATGATGTCATCGCGACTCTGGTCGCGCAGGGTGACACCGTACTGGCTCATTACACGATTGGCGGCACCGCTGGCAGCCCGGCGGAACGGACTGAACTCTCCCAGCGTGGACGGCAGCACGACGCGCTTGGGCTGCTGGGCGTCCGGGATAATGACCGGGGCCAGCTTTTTCGCGGCCTCGCTCAGTGTCACGCGCCCGCCCTCTCGGCGGTACTTGCGCGGCAGGTAGTCGTAGCTGCTGGGCACTTCATCGTTGTAGTCGCCTATCAGCTCCCGGATTCGCTGCTGGTACAGTTTAACGCGGGCATAGGCGTCGCGCTCCTCCTCCGGCGAACCGGCTACCTCCATGCGCCGTTTCCACTGACGCTCCATGCGTTCAAACTTGCGTTGCTGGCTTCGAGCCGTGTATGCTGCGCTGGGCGCTGGTGTCACCGCTGTAGGACGGCTGCGGCCCTTTGGTGAAATGCCCTCGTAGTACGTCGATATGTCATGGATGCAGCGCGGATGAAACACTCCGGCATCCCGAGCGTCATCCAGTGACGGGTAGCGGGTGTCATTGCCGCTGATGGAAACGATCACGCCCTCCCACTGTTCGCAGACGGGGCAAGCGCCGATGTGGCTGGAGATTTCCGCCAGATCGTAATCAAACTCCCGCATGCTGTCGACGTAGCCCTCAATGGTCGCCCGCTCAATAGCTGTCAGCGTTGCCATTTCGGCGTATGTCTCCATGTCCCATTGGCGGCCTGCTTTATCCACAAAGGACGTGATACCACGGTCGGCGAAGTGATTCAACTCCCGCTGCACCGCGTCCCGGTAGGTGATGCTGCCCGTCGCCACCAGCGCGGATGCCCGGCCAACGATGTCCGCATAGGCGTCATTGACACTTCGCAGGATTCGCCGGTCGGCGGCCCGCATGCTGTCATCCAGCTCCGACATGATGTTGACCACTTTGGTGGTGTTGGGCGTCAAGCCCTGAATGCCGGTCACCTGACCGAAGGTATAAGCATCGCTCACGTGGGCCGCGCGGGCTGTCTCATACGCCTGTTCCAAATACTGCTGTTGAAGCTCGCGCCGGTCAACCTGCAGATTGGCGAGATACGCCTGCATTTCCCGGCTGACAGCTCGCATTTCACCGTATTTCTTTTCCGTCCAGCCGGGCTGCGTGACACCGCGCTGCAGCCTTGCGGCCACGCGGCCCATCATATGGCGCTCGGCCTCCTCGTAGACGCTCAGCACATTGGCGGCCAGATCATCGAACCGGTTGACGGAAATCGGCATCAGGGCTCAGTCCCTTCGGGCTGTCGTTCGGGCTGTTCTTCTTCACGCTGCGGTTGCTCGTAGTCGCCCAGCTCCATAATGGGTGAATCCATGGCAAGGCCGTTTTCCTGCTTCACGCGGTCAACTTCCTCCGCGATCTGCTTTTTCGTCCAGTCAGGATGCAGCATGGCGATTTTCATCTCCGTACTGATTGCTGCCGCGCTGTTGAGCATCTGCAGGGCGCTGGACATGGTGGACAGGTCATTGCTCATGCTGTCAGCGAACCGCACCTTCACCGTGTCGTCGCCGTCGCTGCCTTTGCCGGGGAAAAGCGCCGCGTCCAGATGCACCATGCTGGTCATGATGGCCTCAAGCGGGGACTGCCAATACGTCTGCTTTTTGCCGCGCGTGTTGAAGCTCTTTTTCTCGCGGATGTGCAGCGCCGTGCCGCTCTGGGCATTACCGTCAATGTCAATGCCGTAGGTCTGAGGCGCGTAGCCCGCCGTGGTCACGATGTTGCGGATGATGTCAATGCAAGTCTGCTGGTGCTCCGTGGCGCGGATGGCAAACTGGCTGGAAGTGATTCCTGCCGCGCCGGTGTCCTGCGTGTTGATGTCCAGCGCCACAAGCGTCTCGATGTCCTCATCGAACTCGTACGTGAACTTGCGGTCGCCGAACATGTCCGAC
>DMNP01000096.1 GCA_003452695.1 Eggerthellaceae bacterium | reverse complement strand
TTGTCTAATCTAGAGGTCATCCGTCCCGCTCGGAGAGCGGGACGGATGACTGTCTTCCAATTTGCTATGCGACGTCCGCATGGGGGTCCGACGGCATCCCCACGATGGGCGGAAAGCCGGGCCCCCATGCCCCGGCCGACGTGCTCTGCGCGGCCGCGCTGGACCCACCGTCGCGGATTGCGACGGCAGCTTGGTGTCCGGCGGGGTCCGACGCGACATCGACGAAAGTCGATGCGGAAGGGATGAAGTCGAGCTTGATCGGACCGGGAATCATCCCGTTCCTGTTTTTGAGCACCGTGAGTTCGACGTCGCGCACCATCGTGAGCTTCGAGTCATGCATCGCCTTGCGCGCCGCAGCCTCGATGCTCGTCGCCTCGCCCGCCTTCTTCAGGTCTCGGGCCTTGGATGCAAGGTTGGCCGGCTGCAGGCCGAGCAGCAAGTCGCATCCGTATTCGATACCGCCGCTCTCTTTCATCGAGTCCAGCGCAACTTCGCTGAAATACGCAGCGCGGTTCAGCGAGGAGATAGCGACAACGGGCGCATCATAGGTATGGGCGATATGCTGCAAACGAATGATATTAGCGTCAACGGCGGTTCGCTCCGAGCATTTCGCATCCATGGGTGCGAGCAGCTGCAGGTAATCGACGAAGACGACAAGGCCCTTCTTGCCCGTCTCCTGTGCAATCGAATGCGCATATGACGCTGCCTTTTCGACATGAGCGGCAGTAGGCTGCGAGATCGGATTCGCGATGATAAGGCCGTCGCCGATCTCGTCGTCGAAGCGTTTCACGGCGCGATCCAGAACTGCCATCGTCGAGCTCGGGAGACTTTGGCGGCCGGTTGATGACATGATTTTGCCGGAGGGGATGATCGCCCCACCGTCCGTGTATGCAATCGACGAGACGATGCGGGAGACGAGCATGCCGGCGTCCATCTCGAGTGAGTAGTACAGGCACAGGAACCCAGATGCAATAAGATATGCCGCGATTTGGAGGCAAAGTGCTGTCTTTCCGACGGAGGAAGCCGCACCGGCAGCAGTGACCCCTCGCGGCAGACCCCCTATCGCGGAGTCGAGCGTGGGGATGCCGCACGGCACGGGATCGCGTGTGTCAGCGAGCGTGAGCAGGCGTGTCGCCGCTCCGCCTGACCCATAGCACCCCATCTCCGCCAACGCTTGCCTGTAAGACTCGACGCTTGGTGTCATACTTCCTGCCGACTGGAAAGCCGCAGCGGCGTACTCGGCAGCGCCGTCGAGCAACTTTTTGAGACCGTCTGGCTCGGAGCGGAAGAGTTCGGCCGGATCCTTGGGAGTGGAGCCGTCAGGACCAGCGGGTGTCATGGCAATTGTGCAATTGAGGACACCGAGGCGGTTGAGTTCTCCACGAAGCGATTCCGTCGCGGTTTGTCCAGCATCATCGTCGTCAAGCAGGATGAAGACGGTGCCGCCATAGCCGTGTTCGCCGATCGTCTTGATCAACAGCGAGCAACCGGTACCAGTGAGCGCAACGGCAGGATGACCGCACTCCTCGACGGCCATCGCGTCGAAGGGTCCTTCGACGACAACGAAATGATCACATCCGAGCGCCCCCTGATTCCAAAGCGGTGCTGGGCCGACGAGCGACCTTTTCGGCTTTGTGTACTTCGGTGCCACGTCGTCATCAATTGCGCGATCGACGTGGTAATAGCTAGCACCCGGGACCGAAAGAACGATGCGACGCCGATCTGGGTCGTACCCGAGCCCGTGCCGCCTCGCCATCTCGGAAGAGACACCGCGCTCCGTCAAGTATTCGATAGCTTCGGGATCGTCGATGTTGTTACGCCACGACTCGACCAGCCCGAGCTCCGCCTCGCGGCCGGTAGAGTAGTCGGTCTCGGAACGCTGCTCCTGACGTTTGGCGAAGACGGTACCGCCACAATGCAGGTCGAGCCAGTCCGAGACGTAGTTGTAGGCCTCCGTCGGGGTGTTGAGGCCCTTAATTGCACACGCGAGGTCGAACGCGTCACCAGATGTGTGACATGCGTGGCAAAAGCAGTGCTCGCCATCGGGCATCGGATAGAGCCCGCCGGTGCCATGTCGCCCGGTGCCCGACCCACAATACGGGCACACGTAGCCGCCGTCATCGGTCTTTTCGAGGTGGTATGCGATGAAGTCGGCGATGTGGAGCTTCTTCTTCAGCCCTTGATAATTGAGAACACTCATACACTTACTTCCTTTCGTACAGTCTAGAATCGGATTTACGCTCGGCATTCGCTGGCTGCAGCGAGATTGCCCTGATGCGTCCGCCTACGCGTTCCAGCTCATAGTTTTTGATGACGGTGCCCCGTTCGCACATATCATCGAGAGTCGCGATGAGCTGTCGGATCGCACGATGTCGTGCCTGCTGCCCTGCGCCATCATCGGCAAAACGGATGCCAACTACCCGAAACACTGTGTCGAGGAGTACCGTTCGCTGAGGGAGCCGTTCCAACGCTCGCATGGTGAGATACAACGCCATCTGACGCTGCACAAGCGAGACTCGGCGCCCCGAAAAGTCGGGCAGCTGCCATTGCGCGATCCCGATGACCTGCCCGGCGTCGTCCGCGCGCATGAGCAACGGTACGGCAGAAAGCGGCCTATCAGCATCAGGCGGAAGAATCTCGATGATGGTCGATGCTTCGTGATAGTCCCCAATCGGGGCGCATGAGATAATCGGCGACAGCGGAATCGCGTTGAGCCACTGTCGGCCGGCCTTGCCGGCAACCGCTGCTAGCTCGACCTTGATGCAGCAGAGCCTCCTAATCGATGCGGCTAGTATGCCGATCGTCCGCGTCATTCCCCTGGCATGCGGGTTGATATAGCCAAGCGACCGGGCGATATCGGCAAGCGTGAACCGAGTCGCACCGTCCAGAAGGATAGCCGATACTCCGGACATAACGACCAGATCGAGAAAAGTCGGTTTCATCCCAGCGCCGAGTTCGGCGAACATTCTGAAATCGGCCATCGATCCGGACTTCGCTGAGGCAAGAACCCGCCCGCTGATCTCGCGGTATTCGTCTCCCTCTCTGGAATCGAATCCCGAAAGGAACATGTTACGCGTGACGGCGTCGGCTGGTATGACTAGCTGCCTCGATGACATCTGAACACCCGTATTACTTACGCTTGTCCGTCACCATGGCATCGACAGATGAGGACATCTGCGATTTTCGGGAAGCCATCGTCCACATCGCCGAAATCAACGGTGCTGTTCCAGCAATTAGCCCGCATACAATGCCCTCCTTCCATTAGCATGGTTACGACATCCAACATTGCATTGCAGCTGCAACATGAATGTACCGCCAGGAAAGGGGGACCTCCACATATGGATAACGGGCCCGCCATTTGTAATGGCGCAAAGTCGAGGCATCCAATCAGAACAGAGCATGACAAGCTAGTGCTTGACCGGGCCTTGCGGATTATCGTGCCGACGATTCGGAAGATAGACCAATTCGTGGTGCCAGGTTATGAAAACCTGGGGATCGCCGACAAGGTGCGTGCATTCAAAGAAATGTCGAAGGGCCTAGCTCCTATCGGCTCTTCTATATGGATGAAGCTTTACATGTGGGGAATGCCCATTCACGCTGGCAAGGATACTGGATTATACGGCGACGATCCCGATTTCCCCTTCCCATCAGCAGATAAGGCGTATTGGGCAGTGCAAGACGAGAGTATTGCGGATTTTTTAGAAACCCCCGACTGGCTAAATGTGAATCCTGCGTACGTGTTGGCCTGCGTCGCGCGTAGCGTGTCCGGTCAGATACCACCGATGTCGCTTGAAGAGGCGGCTCTGTTCGCGGTGACCGGATGCCTCCCTCCATCGAGAGCAACCGTTCTCGAAGTTCATACGGACAAAAGAGGAACCTACGGATATTCCATACACTCATCGATTACCAATATCTCAAAGGAATGTACGAGAGCGCTCGGGCAAGCGATGCGTAATGAACCGCACGAAAAAGCAATGCGCTACGAGGTTGATGATTTCCGCAAAGCGGCCGATGGCGTTCGCGGAACCGGCGCCTATACAGATAGAGTAGTTGAGATTTACTACGAAATCGCGACTGAGTTGGACAGCGACTCAAGCCGGGACGGTTCGTGGGAAGCAAAACGCAAGGAAATGAACCAGCGTCTGATAGCGGAGGAGCTTGAAATTGCAGATCGGTTCGACAACGAGCTGACTTTCAAGAACTACATTGAAAATGCAATCAGGACACGTAAGGGGCGTTCGGTAAAAGAAGCTAGGTGGCGGAAGATGCCGACTGACTTCTCTGAAAACGCGATAGAGCTAATAGATGCTGCGGAAAGCAACGATGACATCATTCTAGTCGAGCAAATTGAGACGGGGTTTGGCAGAATCGATGCGGATGGCGTGGAGCGCCCCCAGAGCCTTTTCGGTTTCGCCGTGGATCGGGACCTTTGGCCAAGCCGCCCATAGCCACCAATAATTGCAGAAGGCTTACGTCTTGCAATCACTGTACATTGTTACATGGCGGGACGGCCCCCGCGGGGGGCCGTCCCGCCCTG
>DMNP01000190.1:4023-5507 GCA_003452695.1 Eggerthellaceae bacterium | reverse complement strand
TCAACAGTGGTTTAACATAGAGAAAGGCTTTGGTCGCGACCATGAGCGGGAGCTTGTTCTGCTTGAAGAGCTCCAGGCTCTCGAACGACCGCGCGTCCAGGTCTTCGTCGCCGTCAGAGCTGCCCATGAAGGTCCCGATGTCGGCAATGGACTCGGACAGCATCTCGGCATTGTGCATGACCGATATGGGCGTGTTCGCCCTGTGCGGGCAGAAGACGATTCCGCCATACCCGTACTCGTCCGATTTGCCGAAGGGGTTTTCCGGCACGTTGCACGTGAGTTCCGCGCCGCCGAATTCGTTCATGACGTTATGGCGTTCGGCGAACCTGCTCTTGATGCGCTCTATGCTGTCCGGTTGTTGCAATGCCTCGATCTCGTCGAATACGTCGCGGAGGTGCAGCGCTAGGTACTCGGATTTGCTCGCGCGCTCGGAATCGTGGTAGGAGTTGCTGAGCCTGACGGCCCTGGGCAGGCTCGGGTCGACTACATGCCTGGTGTCGTAATTCCTGTCTGCCTCAAACCGCACCGGCACGCGCTCGACCTTGTACTGCAACTCGAGCCGGTCGGTGTCCTCGTGGCGCACAACCGTATTCGCGTCGAGGGGATAGGCGCCGTCTCCAGATAGCTCCCTTTCGACATCGGCAAGCACGTCGAAGGAAGCTGTGGCCGTGAGGCCGAAGAGGGTGAGGTGGCCGCTGTCGTTCTTCGTGTGAACGAAGCTGTAGAGGTTCCTGCCCAAATGCAGGTACGAGAACCTGAAATCGTGGCCCCATTCCGAAACGCAATGCACCTCGTCTATGACTCCGTAGGCGAAGTAGACGCCGAGGTCGTGCATGGTCGACAGCCGGTTCCTGAAGCTTTGCATGCACAGCCTCTCTGGCGAGACGAAGACGAACTGCATCTCGGAAGCTTCCATGCGGGAGAGCCTCTCGTCCTTTTCCTTGTCGGAAATCGTCGAGTTGATGAATGTGCAGTCGTCGATGCCGGCGGAGGCGAGGCCCGCGTATTGGTCCTGCATGAGGGCGCGGAGGGGGTCGATGACGAGTGTCACGCCCGGTTGCAGCATCGAGGCCAGCTGGTACGTCAGCGACTTGCCTCCTCCAGTTGGAAGAAGGCCTATGACGTTCTTGTTCTGCAGCGCGCGATTGAGAATGGGCACCTGCCCCGGGCGGAAATCCTCCTTCCTGAACAGCAGGTTCAGGAAGTACCTTAGATGCTCGAGCATCTCCTCGTCTTCCCGGAAACGCCCGAACCCGTCAGTCGATCCGAGGGGCTCGTACTCGATGACGTCCGATGTGTAGATGGTTCTTCGGCTCCGCACGCTGCTAGAACGGCCCACCACGAAATAGCAGTTGTTGCGCGCCCTGAACTCGCTGAAGGAGGCGCGTGCCTCATCTATCTCGCCGAGCACCGCCATGTCTACGACCATGTCGTACTTGCTGGATCGCATGCGGTCGTCGCATTCCGCCACGACGTGCGCGTCG
>DMNP01000190.1:0-3973 GCA_003452695.1 Eggerthellaceae bacterium | reverse complement strand
GCGTCGAGATGCAGCGGCGAGTCGAGCCATTCGTCACCGCATACCACCGTGAGGTCTACTTCTGGCATGTCCAGCGACTTGAAGTCTCTGCTCAGCGCAGAGGCGTGCCGGAGCATCTGGCGCAGGTCTTCGAATGCCAGCGCTGCGCAGGGCACGTCGCGTTCTACGGCGATGACCCGCCATCGGTCCTTCGAGATGTCGAGCGAGCCCGTTATGAGGGCCTCGACGATGACCTTCTCCAGCCTCGCGATGCCTATCGGGGTGTAAAGCTTCGCCTTCTTAGCCGCTTCGTCGCGATCATCAGCGCATCGGAAGGAAATTCCTCCGAGGTCGTCCTCGGCGCGGGCGTTTCCCGCGAACTCGAACGCGCTCTCTACGAACGGGCTTGTTCTCGTTGGGAGCCCGCGCACGACTATGTTGTTGAGTACGGCGAGTATCGGGTTCACGTCGTCGTAGACCCTGGCGCCGAGCTCGAACGGGGCGGCGACTTCGAACGCCGAGAGCGCGTTGTCGATCTCGGCCCGGGAGCTTGCGTCTTCGCGCACGCAGTCGAGCTCGTATGACGCGAAGAACTGGACCGGGGGATAGTAGTCCACGTCCACAACCGAGCTTTTCCCGCACTCGTATTTGAAGATGAGGAGCTCCATCGTGTAGTTCTCTTCGGCTGTTCTTTGAGGTTTTATGAGGCTCGCGAGCTCGGAGACGGCGTTGCTCTCCGCTCTGTTTTGGGTCCGCCTTTCCTGTCTCACCGTATCGATGCCGGAGAAGTAGCTCTTGAACAGCTCGATGCGGCTAATGCCGTTGTTGCTGCTGTACACGGGGCTCACGCATACGAAGTAATGGGTGCCGGAAGCGGAGGCCCCTATCGTTTGCACGAGGCGCTTCATGTCGAAGCCCTCCATGTCGAGGATGTTCGAGAAGAGATGCAGGGTGACCGGCGATTTGGTCTCTATGTCCTCTGCCGTTACGCCGTCGAGGCACTTCTGCAGCGCCTTTGTCTGCGTGATCCCGTAGGCTGTGAGGTGCAGGGCGGCGTAGCGCAACGCGAGCTCCGAGGGCTCGATCAGGACGACCTCGTCGACGGGGATGAAGATTTTGTTGTCGTTGAGGTAGTCGAAAAGGCAGCATGATGCAAGAGCCTGCCCGCATCCCCAGTCGATTACCGACATGGATTCTTTTGCCAGCTCCCGGAATACGCGTTTCGTCCTGCTTAGCGCGAGGCGCATCTTCTTCATGTGCTTGGGCCCGAAAGCGTACAGGTAGCGCCAGAGGAGTTCCTCTCGATCAAGCACGCGCCTGCCATGCTGCAAGTCATCGTACATGGCGTTAATCTCAGCTGTGCTGTAGTTTTCGTTAAGCAGCTGGTAGGCGATTGAGCGTATCCCCCCAAAGCTCGGAGGGTTCAGTCTGCCGATGAGCTCGGCGTAGCGATCGTTCGGCTCGAACCTGGGGGCATCGTCCATCTTCTAGACCTCCTGGAAGAGCTGGTCGCCGCCGAAGCCGAACTTGAACGACCTGTCGCGGGCGTCACCCGTGCCTCGGTGGTCCTTGACCTTGTCGACGGCCGGGTCGACGTAGCCGCAGAGCAGGCTGCTCTCGGGGTCGCAGAGCCCCGACAGGTTTCGGGCGAGCTCCCCGGGGCTGGTCGTGGCGTAGCAGTACTTGCAGCCGTTTGCACAGGTGTTCGGCCAGCCGATGTCGATGCTCTCTATGCAGCGGCATTCCTTGCGTTGAGACTTGTCCTTCGCGAGCTCTTCGTAGCGCGTTTTCAGGCGCGAGAGCCTGCAGCCGCCGATTCGCTCGAACACGCGGGAGTCGACGCAGCGCGCGTGCTGGATGCCGTATTTCTCCAGGTCGACCGCCTCGGCGCACGTGTCGATCGCCATCCCGTTCTCGTGCGCGATGGCCGACATGCGCTCGGCAAGGAAGTTCTGCTGCTCGGCGGCGACACCGTCGGTCACCACGGACCTGTAGATGCTGCGCCCGCCGAAGTTGTACTCGTCGATGAAGCTGATCGTGACCTTCTCGGTAGAGCCATTGAGCTCGGTTGCAATGGTGTTGAAAGCACGCAGCTGGTATTCCGGCGAGTACTTTCCGTTGAGCAGGATCGGGTCGAAGCGCCACATGACCCTTTCCGGCCCTATCGTATCGGCGAGCTCTTTGAACGTGGCTATGAGGGCATGCTTGTCGCGCAACCCGCTCTCGACGTCCCTGCCATAGGAGGTGAGGGAGAACTGGAAGTAGTAGCTGTAATCGGCGAAGGCGCCGAGCTTGGGGATCATGGGCTCGGGGTCCTTCGTCCAGAAGACTATGCCGTCGACGATCTCGGGGGACAGCCTGTAGCGGCTCACCTGCGAGGGGAACATCGGGTTTCGCACGTCGACGAAGCCTTCGCGTATCCGGTTGAGCATCCAGTCGCTATGGAACCTGGGGATGTCGGTCCTTCTGCTTGCGCTGATAATCATCGGTCCACCTTCGAGCGTATACGCGTAAACGCCACATGCTTCTTTGAAGGAATTGCGTCAAGTGGTTAATCGCTAAGCGTTATTGTACTATTTCAAACTCATGCATGGGAGCTCCGCTCGCATGCGGCATGCATGCTGGGTTGCCGACCGAAACCTAGCGCTAATCGTCCATGATGTACCTGACGAATCGCTTCTTCGGCACAAGCCATCGGCTACCGACGCGCACGGCCGGGATCGTTCCCTCCTGGCACAGCGACCTGACGTGGCTAGCGTGCATGCCCGTTATCTCGGCTATGTGGGAGGGCCTTAGCAGCTCCGGATAGTCTTGCAGGAATTCAGCATTCCCCGACGGAGCCGCGGCCGCTTTGCCGGGTGCATTAGACGATGTTGCGGCCGCTACCCTGAAATGGCCGTCGTCGTCAGTTGAGACGCGGTAGCCGACCGTCTCGAGCGCCTCGATGGCCGATTCAAGCCCGATTCTCTTCCTCTCGAGCAGTCGCTCCGCAGCGCGCGAAAACTCTGTTTCGGCCGACGTTGTAACCTGCTGCATGGCATCCTCCTTTGTGTATGGTGCAAGCAAATCGTTCGGCGTTTAAGCGAGCGCTTGAGCAGCATATCGCATCAGGTTGCGCTCAAGCGAGGGCGCGTGGCCGCGTCGATCGCGCTGTATTGTTGGAAAGAGCTCGATCGGATGGGGCGGCTCATCAAGCCAAAGCCGTTCGTCGCGATCGGCGCAGGGTTGCGCGGGACTCGCATGGCTGTGCTTTGCCGCTTCTGCGGTTGGCGGCATTGCGCCCGTCAGGCGCCCTTTTGCCAGAGCGCCCGACGGCCCAGGCTAGAAGCTCAAGCTTGCGAAGCAATCGCCAGCGTCGGTATCGCAACCGTCGAACTCGCCCCACGCGGCATCTTCGCGATTGCAGTCCTCGCCGCGCCACCAGCTCGGCTCGTAGTAGGGGTCGAACCCCTCGGTGACGCTGGCGTCCAGGTAGCCGGCCCTCACGAACTCGTTCAGCAGATCCTTGCCCATCTCGCGACCTCCTTGCCGTAGCGGCCCGCTCCCCGTGGCGTGCCTCGTGGCCGGAAAACATGCGGCGAAAGTGCGGCGGTGCAAGGGGGGAATGCGAAACCCGGAGGGCCCGGAGTTCCCGCATGCGGGAAGTTTTCGCGGCCCTTGCGCCGGCGCGCGTGCGCCGCGAGGATGCGGTCCATGAGGTGGGCGGGGGCGGGACGCGGCAGGGAGGTCGTCAGATGGGCGCGCGCACTGCGCATTCGGGAGGGCGGCTCGGAACGCGTCGGCGGGGTTTGAACCCGGAGGTGCGCGATTCGGCTGGCTGGCCGTCAGGGATGCCATCTCGGGCGGTGGCGACTGGACCGCCGTGCGAGATGCCGCATGTCGGTTCCGGGCGGCCGGCGGAAGCGCGGAGAAGCCGGCGCCCGCGCTCTCCGCGGCGGACGCTGGCGCCTCTGCAGGATTGAAGGGGCTAGCGGCCCCGCCCGGGGGCGGGGCC
>DMNP01000184.1:3383-3534 GCA_003452695.1 Eggerthellaceae bacterium | reverse complement strand
CGAGCCAAGACCTCACGCGCGACCTAGCCATATACACCGGCGAGGGCAGCGCGCCGAAGGCAGACCCCAAGTACTCGCGCAGCGTTACCAGCGTTGACGTGGCAGGGCGCGAGCGGCCCGTGTACGTCCCCGCAGACGCCACGGAAGCCAC
>DMNP01000184.1:0-3318 GCA_003452695.1 Eggerthellaceae bacterium | reverse complement strand
TGGACGCTGGACGGCATCACCTACGGGCAGTGGCTCGACGGTGACGTTGCGCTCGCAGACTGGGCGGTGCATGCGGGCCACGTCTACTTCCGCAGCCCCCAAGGGTTCTGGGCACAGGCGTGCGTCACGGGCGGCACGGTCGAACAGACGCGCACCAACATGCGCGCAATCAGCATTTCGATGCAAGGAGAGGTGTGGTAATGGTCGATTGGACGCGCGGTGACCTCTACCACACCGTATCCGTGCTCATGGTTGACCCCAACGACCTAGCCACCGTTCGCGGCGAGCTGCAAGGCGTGACTGGCGGCAAGATTGACCTGCAATACTACGGTGACACGCGCATGGGCGCGGAGCTGACCACGCGCGGCGCGCACGGTTGGGACGGCTCCGCAGCCCTGCGCATCATGCACACCGTGAGCGACTACACGGGCATTCTGCTTACCGAGCCGCTGTTCACGGGCTTTGTTACCGCGCAATCGTACGATGGCGAGGGTGACGAGCTTGCGGTGTCGTGGACGCTCAGGAGCGGGCTTTACGCGCTCGAAGCGGCCAGGAGCGAGCTGCCATACAGCGTTGCCAAGGGCAGCAAGGCGCTCGGCATCGTTCGTAGCGTCTGCTCCGCTCTGGGCCGCCCGTTCTCAATCGGACCAGACGCGCACGAATATGTTTACGGCACCAACAAGGTTTTCGAAGCGGGCAAGACGTACCTCTCCATCCTGCTCGACGTGTGCAGCAGCGCGAACAACCGACTGAGCGTTGACGCCAACGGCGGCATCACCGTTGACGGCTATGTGGTCCCGTCCACGCGCGCAGCCGATTATGAAGCCTACGAGAACGGCGCGCGCGGCACCGTCATTGGCCCCATCAAGGGGGACGCGACGGGGCTTGACGCGCCCGCCCGCGTAATTGTGCGCTCCGAGAGCGGGGACAAGAGCGTAACGGGCATTGCGACGGTGGCCGCTGGTTCCCCATCCAGCGCAAGCGTGCGAGGGTTCCGCAATGATCGTTTCGAGACCTCTACCGATTTGTCCCCGTTCACCGTTGGCGCGGCGCAGGCGCTGGCGCAGCGGTACCTAAGCGAGGACCTAAGCGACGTGCCGACCATCAAGCACGGGCTGCTGTACCGACCGCTCCGCGAGGGCGCTATTGAGCGCTTGACGCTGCATGACGGCACGGCGGCGCGCTGGATGGTAAGCGGCGGCTCGCTGGACCTCGAGAAGTGGACGTGGGAGCTTGACTTGAAAGGCGGGTGGACGGCATGACGGAGTTTGAGCTTGCACGGGCGCTTTTCCGAAAAGAGCCCAACGATGGCAAGACCCAAGACGCGCACGTCACGACGCAGATACACGGCTACGCGACCAGCGCGAGCGTGGACGGCTCGGTTACCGTCGTGCTGGACTCCAACGCGGGCGGCGAGGACGCGGAGATGGAGGTGCCAACGCTGGGCGGCATCACGGAGGGTGCCGAGGTGATGGTGACGCTGGTTGACGGCACGCCCGTGGACTGCTCGCAGGTGGGCAGCATCGACACGACCGCCGCGACAGCGAACAGCGCGCAAGCGGTGGCTAACGCGACCGCACAGCACGTGTGGACGGACGATAGCGGCCTACACGTCACAGAGGTCGAACAGGACGAGTGGAACGACTCGGCCAGCGAGGGATATCACAGCGGCATGAACGTGCTTTTGAATGCGTTGGGGCAGCTGTTCCGCACTGGGCTGAACAACCTGCTCGCGCTTGTGAGCGGCACCGACCCCCACATCGAGATTTACGACGGCGAGGGCAACGAGGAAGCGAACGTGGTAGCGGGCTTCAAGAAGGACGAAATCACGCTCTGCGGTGGCGCTGGAAGGATAAGCGTTGGCTCATCTGGCGGCATCGACTTCATAGGCGAGGACAGCGACAACGCCACATCTGCCGGCGTTGGCACCACGATTATCAACAACACGATTGGCGCGCAGATGTTCGCCCAATCGGGGGACTTTGACAGCTTTGCGGAAATCCAGATTTGGCCCGCAATCGACAGCTTATACGACGTGCCAACGATGCATGTTGCCGTCAATTCGAACGATTACGAGTTCGTCCTTAGCGATTTCGTCAACAGCATCCCCGTCACGCTGTACAACAACGAGGACTCGAGCGCATCCGCATCGGCCACGCTGAGCGAGAGCGCGGCCAACTTCCGTCGCATGACCATCCTCTTCAAGGACACCGACAACACGCGCGGCAGCGTGGAAGTGTGGTCCCCCAACGGCAAGCGCGTGGCACTGTCCCTCACGTGGATTAACGGCACGGCAACGCAGAGCATGTACCAGCGAGTACGCTGGGTGACCATCAGCGGCATGAGCATCACCACGTCGCATAACAGCGGTGACGCGAAGTACCGCACGGGCCAGATTCAGCTTGGAACGGCTGGCAGCGTGGACAACAGCGACTACATCAGCATCACCCACGTCATAGGCTACAGATAGGAGCACACCAATGGAACCATACCAGTACTTCCTCGCGCCCATCCTCGATGACAGGGCGCAGGTGGCCATCATTGCGCTCATGGCGCTCGCGCTCATGGACGTGCTCTTTGGCGTGACCAACGCCTTCTTCGTGCAGCATGACTTCAGCAGCCACCAGTTCCGCGCTGGGCTCATCCGCAAGCTTGGCAACCTCGGCATGGTTGTCATGGCTGACGTGATTGACGCGATGCTGCTGGGCGGGCTGAACCTCGGCATTCAGCCCGTGCTCATGACCATCACCGTGTCACTGGCCGTCATGGAAATCATGAGCCTGCTGGAGATATTCGCCGAGATGCATCCCGAAATCAGCGACGCACCGTGGTACAAGATGCTCCGCGACTCCAAGGAGGGGCTGCAGCAATGAATCAGTTCAATCTTACACTCGACCTCGACAAGAGCGTGTCGCGCACCCCGCCCACCGTGCGGCTGCGTCAGGGTGACCAGGACGGCACCGTGATCGCGGCCACCATCTACGACCACGGCGCGGCGCTCAGCGGCACCGTCACGGCGTGCGCAATCGTCATGAAGCTTCCCGACGGCACGCACTACTACCGCAAGGGCGCGACGTGGGCTGACGGCGTGGCTACGGTGACCGTGGACGAGCGACAAGCGGCGAGTGTGGTTGGCCGCACGATGCTGGCGTACTTCACGGTGACCGTGGGTACCGCGCAGTACAGCACGGGCGCGTTTGTGGTGGTCGTGGAGCCAGATGCCGTTGGCGATGCCGAGCTTCCCGAGGACTACGACACCGCAATTCAGGAAGCGATAGACCGCTGCAACGCGGCGGCGGCACAGATTGAGGGCCGCTT
>DMNP01000267.1 GCA_003452695.1 Eggerthellaceae bacterium | reverse complement strand
GCGGGCAGAAGGCGGGGGTTGCGGGTGGAATCGAAAGTTGTCGCCGAGGGTCGACCAGGGGAAACGCCGCCGGGGGCTTCCCCGGAAGCGCGAAATCCACCCGCAACCTCGCCCTCGTGCGCCGAAGGCACGGAAAAGGCCGATCTGGTGGCCCCATCCACCCGCAACCCGCACCTCGTGGAAAACGAGGGCGGCCTTGCGGGTGGACGGGGTCGCGTGAGCCGTACGGGGCGCGCGGCGCAGGGCGTCGCACAGAACGCGGGGCGGCCGGACGCCGCGAGCAGGGCGTGGCCGGACGACGCGCGCAGGGCGTGGCCGGGCGCCGTACGGGGTGCGTGGCGGCGCGCCGCGCAGGGCGTGGGGAATGCCACTTCCCCGATGCCCGCCATCAATTGCCCACACCGCCACAAGCGGCAACACAAGCAGCAACTCGCAGTTGTCTTCCCCCGGCAAAGTCGTGTTCTCGACATGCGGACAACAACGCTTACAATGGGGCGGAGCGAAGGTTTCGCGGCTACGAAAGGAAGGCTTGCATGGCGGATTTGAAGTTTGCGATTGTCACGTGCTCGGACACGCGCACGATACAGGAGGACACGGCGGGGGCGGCGCTCGAGCAGCTTATAGCCGACAACGGCTGGGAGTGCGCGAGTCGCGTTATCGTGAAGGACGAGCGGGCAGACATTGCGGCTGCCATCGTGGAGGCATGCGATGCGATCGATGCCGACATCGTCCTGACATGCGGGGGCAGCGGTTTGTCGCTGCGCGACGTAACGCCCGAGGCCACGCAGGACGTGTGCGACCGCAACGTGCCCGGCATCGCCGAGGCCATGCGCGCGCACTCGCTGGCAATCACCCCGTTCGCCATGCTCTCGCGTGCCCTGTGCATGCAGCGCGGCCGCCATATCGTCATCAATTTCCCCGGCAGCGAAAAAGCCGCGCGCGAAAACTGGGATGGCGTGGTGAAGGCGTTGCCCCATGCCGCGAAAATGATGGCCGGCGGCGGTCACTAGCCAATCGGGGCGGCACGCCGCATCGCCCACGGGCGATGGGCAACGGTTGTTTTTCACGACCCGTGCCGCCGCCCAGGCCGTGAAAACAGCCAATGCGCAACGTGCGAGCATGCAAATGGGCTGGAGATACGTTCTCCAGCCCATTCTGGTTTAATATGGAACAAATGCGGTATCGGCGAGGGGAGATGCAATGAGCGATTTGCCAAATGGCTTCATGGGCTATGGCAGGAACGCAAACAACAGCGAAGATTTCGAATCGGCGGCAGATGCGATACGGCGCCAGGAAGCCGAAATCCGCCAACGCGCCAATGCCGCACGCCAAGGTCACGGTGGATCCGACCAGCAGCCTGCGGGCGCGGGTGCGGCAGGCGACCCGCATACGGCGTCGGGCGCGGAACCGGGCTTCGGCGCAGATTTGCGTTCCGTTTCAGCTGCATATGCTCCCTCGTTCATCGCTCCGTCCTCTGCCCCTGCGCCATCGCCCGCCCCATCGACGCGCCCGAGGCGCGATATGGGATCGGGCCGAGGCGTCGGGCAGGTCGTATCGCGCGGAACCACGCTGCCGCCGGCAACGCTGGACGGGCTTGCCGCCATGGACCGGCGCTGGGCTTGGATGCAGGTGGACCTGTCTGCCATTCGCCACAACGTTGCCGAGACGCGCCGCTTCATGCAGCCGCGTTGCCGCATGCTGGCGGTGGTCAAAGCCGACGCCTATGGCCACGGTCTTGTGGAAGTGTCCAAGGCGGCGCTGGGGGCGGGTGCCGACTGCCTGACGGTTTCCACGGTCGCCGAAGGCGTGGCCCTGCGCGAAGCGGGCATTACCGCGCCCATCGTCATGCTGGACCAGCCGCCCGCGACGACCATACCCCTTTTGCTGGGATATCACATTACGCCGGCAATCTACGAAACCGATTTTGCCGTGGCATATGGCGAAGTGGCCGACTTGCACGGCATGCAGGCGCCGTATCATCTGGCCGTGAACACGGGGATGAACCGCATCGGCGTTCACTACGAACACGTTCTGGACTTCCTGGATCAAGTGGATTTCCATCGCGCGCTCGTTCTGGAAGGCACCTTCACGCATTACGCCACGGCAGATTGTCCTGAAACGCTGGATTTCCAGATTCAGGCGCGTCGATTCGTCGACTGCATAGCGGGCATGCAGGCGGCAGGTTACGAGCCGGGCATCGTGCATTCGGCCAATTCGGCGGCCACGTACCGCTTCCCCGACGTGCACTTCGACATGGTGCGCGTGGGTGCTTCGCTGTATGGCTTCCATCCGTGTCCCGAAACGCGCGACATCGTGGATCTGCGGCCGGCCATGAGCATTCATGCTCGCATTGTGGACACGCGTCCGCTGCGCATGAGCGAAGGCGTTTCGTACGGCTTGCACTACCGCAGCCCCGGTTCGGTGAAAATCTGCACGGTGCCCATCGGGTATGCCGATGGCCTGTGCCGCGGCTTGTCGGGAAGCACCGATTTCATCATGGGGGGCCGCTACTATCGGCAAGTGGGGAACATCTGCATGGACCACTGCATGTTCGAGGTGGACATGCGCCGTTCCGCGTCGCGCGAGCTGGTGGACCCGCAAGTTGGCGACGAAGTGCTTATCGTGGGGTCGAAGGGCATAGCGGAGGTGACGCTGGACGACATGGCTGCCAAGGTGGGCACGATACACTACGAGCTTGCCATCGGGTTCGGCCGGCGCCTGGACCGCGTGTACGTGTAGGCGCGAAGGCGCCTGAAGCGATGGGAGCGCTGCGATGACAAAGCCGCATATACCGCTGGAAGACCTGCGCCGGCAAGTGGCCGCCTGTCGGGCTTGCCCGCTTGCCGAAGGGCGCACGCAGACCGTCTTCGGCGACGGCAACCCGCAAGCGCGGGTGCTGTTCGTGGGCGAGGCGCCCGGCAAGAACGAGGACTTGCAGGGCGTGCCGTTCGTGGGCAAGGCGGGGCAGAACCTGAACGAGCTGCTGCAGATTGCGGGCCTTGCGCGCGAGGACGTGTTCATCGCCAATGTGCTGAAGTGCCGCCCGCCGGGAAACCGCGACCCGCGCCCCGACGAAATCGAGCTCTGCACGCCGTTCTTGCGCGAGCAGACGCGCACCATCGACCCAGAATTCATCGTGACGTTGGGAAATTTCGCCACCAAGTTCATCCTGAAAACCAACATGGGCATCACCCGCCTGCACGGCACCTTGCAGACGGCGGGGCGTTTCAAGGTGTTTCCGATCTATCATCCCGCAGCTGCCATATACGACCATTCCAAGTGGGAAGCCTTGGAAAACGACTTCGCCACGCTGGGCCGCCTGCTCGGGGCGAAATGAGCCCGGAGCCGACGGCCGGTTCAGTTTCGAGAAGGGGAAGCAAGTGAACGAATTCGATCCGATTGCATACATAAACGAGCCGCGTTGGCAGGAATCGCGCCTGGGCCTGGAACGCACGGTCGACTTGCTCGACCGCATGGGTCGCCCGCAGGACCGCCTGAAGTTCGTGCATGTGGCGGGCACGAACGGCAAAGGCTCGACCTGCGCCTATCTGGCAAGCGTGCTTCAAGAGGCGGGCTATCGCACGGGATTGTTCACCAGCCCCTACATCATAGCCTTCGAGGAGCGCATTCGCGTGAACGGCGCGAATATCTCGCTGGACGAACTGCGCGATGTAACGCTGTTCGTGCGCGAGCATGCCGAGGCCATGGCGGCGCAGACCGGCGATCATCCGACGGAGTTCGAGCTGATGACCGCCGTGGCTTTCGAACACTTCGCGCGCAGCGGATGCGATATCGTCGTCTGCGAAGTGGGCCTGGGCGGGCGCTTGGATTCCACCAACATAATCGACCCGCCCGAGGCATGCGTTATCGTGCGCATCGGGCTGGACCATACCGACATGCTGGGAGACACGCCGGCAGCAGTCGCCCGCGAAAAGGCCGGCATCGTGAAGCCGGGCTCGCCCGTGGTGTCGTGGCCGCAGGACGATCCGCAAGCCATGCAGGTTGTACGCGAAGCGGTGGATGCTGCGGGCGGCGCGGAGCTGGCGATTCCCGATTTCGCGCAGCTGGACGTGCGTCCGGTCGAAGGCGCGCTGCGGCCGTTTTCGTATCGCGGCGTGGAATACACCACGCGGCTTCTGGGAAGCTATCAGCCTTTCAACGCCGCGCTTGCCATCGAAGCGGTGGGCGCGCTCGTGCGGCGGGGGTGGAGCATATCCGACGAGGCCCTGGTGCGCGGCATTGCCAACACGTCGTGGCCAGGTCGTTTCGAGGTCGTTTCCGACGCGCGTCCCGCCGTTATCGTGGACGGCGGCCACAACCCGCAAGGTGCGGCCGTGCTGGCCGACAGCCTGCGCGACGTGTTCGCGGGGCGGCGCATCGTCTTCCTGATGAGCGTGCTTGCCGACAAGGACTATCGCGCCATGATCCGCGAAGTGGCCCCGCTCGGCGCAGCCTGGGTGTGCGTTACGTCGCCGAACGTCGGCCGCGCGCTTTCCGGCGACGACCTGGCCTATGCCGTGCGCGAGGTCGTGGCCGAGGTGTTCGGCGGGTCTGGGGCGCCCGAGGTGCCCGCACCGGTCGTGCAGGTGGCCCCCAGCTTCGCGCAAGGTCTTGCACGCGCCAAGGAGCTTGCCGGTCCCGACGGCATCGTCTGTGCCTTCGGCAGCCTCTATTCCATTGCCGAAATCCAAAAGGCCCTTGCATAGTGAATGCGCGGGCAGCAACGCGCATAGTGCACAGTGCATAGCAGGTGGGAAACCAGCCTGCCTGCCCGCTCAGACTCTGTTTTTCATAGTAGAATTGTCGGATATTGAATATGGCTAGACCGAGAGCGAAGGAGGCCGGCCATGATCGGACGCCCAGCTGTGAACAATCCCCTTACCCCGAAGCTATTGCGAGCATGCGCAGGAATTGCCATCGCGCTTATGGCGGTGCTTGCCCTTACCGTTGTCTTCGCGCCGCCGGCAAAGGCGCACGCCGAAGAGGGCCTGGCGGTCGGCGCGCTTTCAACCCAAGCCGATGCGGACACGATTACGCTTGGCGTGCAGGTGCAGTACGGCCAGACCGAGGCGCGCTCGATGCTCGACCTGGTGAACAAGTTCCGCACGGGCCAGATAACCGACGGCGGGCAGAGCACCGTCTGGGCATATGCCCAAAACGGCTCCATCGACACCGCCAGCTACCAGAACCTGGGCGAGCTTACCTACGACTACGAGCTGGAACGCGTCGCCATGCAACGCGCAGCCGAGATAGCGCTGCAATACAGTCACGATCGCCCGAATGGCGGCAATTGCTTCTCGGCGTTTCCGAGCGGATACAGCACATCGGGCGAAAACATTGCAGCCGGCTATGGCGGAGGAGGCAGCACGACGGCCCAGGGCGTGTTCGAAAGCTGGTCGGAAACCAATTACCCCTACAGTGGTCAGGGCCATCGCAGGAACATGCTGGGCGCAGGCTTCAACCGCATTGGCATCGGGCATGTCATCGTGCACTGGGAAGGCCAGCTAACAGAGGGAACGCGGCCCTATAATTACAGCGTAGACATTCATTACTGGGTGCAGGAGTTTGGTTATCGAAACGATGCGGTGGGCCTGACCGAAACGCCCGCACAGGACGATGCGGCAGCGCACACGGTCGATGTGGAAGCGCTGGAGAGCAGCGTGAGCAACGTTTCGCTCAAAGCGAAGGACGCTTCGCTTTCGCTGGTGTATGGCGATGCGGAAATTTTCGACGGCACAAGTTGCCAAGTGCGGTTGGAAAACACTTCGATTGGCGAATCAACTTGGCCGGATATGTTCAATATGGACTGGTCGGATGGTGCGATTTCAAAAGGCAGCTACGGTGCGCCCGTGGCGGCATCGTGCAGCTTGGCATCGGACAATCCCGTTGTGCTGCAGGTTTCGGGAAGCGAGATAACGGCTGCTTCGGTGGGCTCTGCCAACCTGACGGCTAGCACCGATTTGGCGCACGGCGCCGAGGTGGTAATTCCAGTTCAGGTTACTGCAAAAAACCTGTCGACTGCATCGGTGGCCGTTGCTGAAGAGCCTCTCGTCTACGACGGCGCCGAGAAGAAGCCGGCGGTTACGGTCACGTTGGACGGCTGCACGCTGGTCGAAGGAATCGACTATCGCGTGGACTACAGCAACAACACGAACGCAACTTCAGCCGCCCAGGCAACCGTTACCGGCCAGGGCAACTACAAGGGCATTGCGTCGGCAACGTTCACCATAGCCCCGGCGCGCGCCGACGTGCCCACGGCCGTGGCTGCGGGCACGCTCGTGTACGACGGAACGGAGCAGACGGGCGTAGCGGCAACCGAGTTGGCGGACGTGTCGAACGGCGCTGCCACGAATGCGGGCACCCATACCGCCACGGCCACGCTGAAAGATGCCGCGAACTACGTTTGGCCCGATGGCACGAACGAGCCGAAATCCATCGCGTGGAGCATAGCGCCCAAGGCGGCAAGCGTAACGTCGCTCGATGCCGGCAAGTCCTACGGCCAGGAAGACCCCGATTTCCAAGCGCAGGTCGAAGGGGTTGTGGAAGGCGATTCCATAGCCTACTCGTTCACGCGCGACGAGGGCGAGGACGTGGGCGAATACGACATCGCCCCGACGGGCGAAAGCGACCAGGGCAACTATGCGGTAACGTTCAACAAGGGCGGCAAGCTGACCATTTCGAAGGCCAAGCCGACCCTTGCGCTCCAGGATTACGCGTCCGCGTACACAGGCGAAGCGCAGGCCTATGCCGGCAGCGTTTCGGAATCGGGTACGACCGCAGAGCCTGTGCTGGCATACTACAGCGATGCTGCCTGCGAAAACGCTATTGACGAAGCGAGCGTGAAGAACGCGGGCACCTACTACGTGAAGGCCACTTTGGCGGGCGATTCCAACCACGAGCCCGCCGAGAGCGCCCCGGCCGCGTTCACCATCGCCAAGGCTGCAGTAACCGTAGCGGCCGACGATAAGTCGAAACTGGAAGACGAGCCCGATCCCGAATTCACCGCTGTTGTAACGGGCTTCATCGCCGGCGATGATAGCCCGCTTGAATACACCTTCGACCGCGCGGCCGGCGAATCCGTGGGCACGTATGCCATAACGCCTGCGGGTCCGGCCGAGCTGGACAACTACACGATACGCTACGAGCCGGGCACCCTGACGATCCTCGTGAACCCGGCCAACCTTGCAATTCCCACCATTGTCGCGGACAACCGAGAGGTCGCCATGGGCAAGACGGTTGCCATCGGCGCCAGCTGCGATAGCGGGGGAGCCATCACGTACACGTCGTCCAACCCGGCAATAGCCAAGGTGGACGCAAGGGGCGTCGTTTCGCCGGTGAAGGTCGGCACTGCGTGGATAACCGTGAACGTGGCCGCAACGGATGGCTATGCCGCCGCAAGCAAGACCATAACGGTAGCTGTGAAACAGGGCGCGCAGAGCCTGTCGTTCTCGAAACAGACCAAGTCCGTGAAGCTTGCCAAGGTGAAGAAAGCCAAGCAAGTGGTCGCCATCACGACCGCCAAGGGCGCAAAGACCAAGGTCAGCTATTCCATAACCAAGGTGGCGAAGGCCAAGTTCAAGAAGTGCTTCAGCATAAACAAGTCGACGGGCAAGATAACCGCGAAGAAGAAAACGCCCAAAGGAACCTATAAGGTAACGGTGAAGGCGACAGCCGCGAAAACTGCCAACTGGGCCGGCGCTTCGAAGAGCGCGGTTATCACGATAAAGGTGAAGTAGGCGTCATCGAGAAGTGCCTGCAACATCTCCGGGGACGCGCTCTTCATATGAAGGACGCGTCCCCGACGATCGAGAAGCGCGGCTCCGACAATTGAGGGGGCACGTCCCCGACGGTCGAGGGGAATGGCCCTATTAGGCCCTTCTCGCTGCGAGCGCACCTGCTCACTATGGATTTCCACAGATAGAAGCGCCGGCGAACGGCTTTCCAGAATAGCGGGCGGCCAAATAGGGCCCTGTTAGGACCCGCCACGTCCTGCGCGCAGTGGCTGAGCGTCGAAACCCCACTATGCGAGGCCGTGTGCCTAGCGGGCCAACGAGCAGGAAGCCCAAGAGGGCTCTATGAGGCCCCGCGTAAGGAGCGGCACCATGGGCGAAGGTGTTCCTACGTTGCGTCGTTGCACGAGTTCTTGGAAAGCGCACCTGGGTGAAACGAAAAAGGGTGGGGCAACTTGGCTACCCCACCCACTTTGCACAGGCGCATGAATTAAAACGCCCGCCTATTGCACAGGCGCATGAATGAAGGCGATCGCCTAGCGCTTGATGTTGTAGAACGCGTTCATGCCGGCGTACACGGCCTGGGTCTCCAGCTCCTCTTCGATGCGCAGCAGCTGGTTGTACTTGGCCACACGGTCGGAACGGCACGGCGCGCCCGTCTTTATCTGACCGGTATTGCAGGCCACAGACAGGTCGGCAATGGTCGTGTCCTCGGTTTCGCCGGAGCGGTGGCTCATCACGCATGCATAACCATGGGTCTTGGCCAGCTCGATGGCCTCCAGGGTCTCGGTCAGGCTGCCGATCTGGTTCACTTTAATCAGGATGGCATTGGCGCAGCCCAGCTCGATGCCCTTGGCCAGGCGCGTAGAGTTGGTCACGAACAGGTCGTCGCCC
>DMNP01000266.1:11236-11388 GCA_003452695.1 Eggerthellaceae bacterium | reverse complement strand
CAAGCAGGCCGCCGCGAGCGAGCTGAGCGAGGCCCTGGACGCCGCCAAGTCCACCAGCGTGGCAGATGCGAGCGACGAGGCAAAGGCCGCACTCGAGCAGGCCATCCAAGCGGCCGAGGCCGCCCTCGCGAACGACGCGGCCACGGCGGCCG
>DMNP01000266.1:4900-11134 GCA_003452695.1 Eggerthellaceae bacterium | reverse complement strand
AGCTGCCGAAGCGCAGCAGGCCGCAGCCGAAGAGGCCGCCGAGCTGGCCTCTGCGACCGACGACCTGAAGGCCGCCATCGATGCCGCCAAGGCCGCCGACACCACCGGTGCCAGCGACCAGGCAAAGGCTGCCCTGGCCCAGGCCATCGAAGCTGCCGAGGCTGCAGCTGCCAAGGAAGGCGCCACGCTGGACGAAATCGCCGATGCGCAGGCTGCGCTGGACCTGGCAACCGGCACGGTAGCCCAGGAACAGCAGCAAGCTGCCGATGCTCAGAAGCAGGCTGCCAAGGAGGCCGCTACAAGCGATCTGGCCAAGGCCATCGAAGATGCCGAGAGCACGAACGTGGTCGATGCGTCCGACAGCGCGAAGGCTTCGCTGAATGCGGCCATCGATGCCGCCAAGGCCACCCTGGCCGACCCTGATTCCAGCACCGCACAGCTGGCTGCCGCCAAGGCCATGCTCGCCGCAGCAAGCAAGACGGCAACCGACGAGCAGAAGGTTGCCGACGATGCCAAGCAGGCCGCAGCCGACAAGGCCGCTGGCGACGAGGCAGCTGCCAAGGCCGTAACCGACGCCATCGCCGCACTGCCTGCCGCCGACAAGGCGACGGCCGCCGATGCCGACAAGGCCGACGCCGCCCAGGCTGCCTACGACAAGCTGACCGCCGACCAGAAGGCGCTCGTGCCGGCCGACTCCGTGAAGAAGCTGGCCGACGTGAAGAAAGCCACCGACGCTGCCAAGGCCGCCGCGGCCGAAGAAGCCAAGAACGGCCTGGCCGTGGGCAAGACCTTCACGGTGAAGAACGCGCAGGGAACGTTCACCTACAAGGTAACGGCCGCCAAGCAGGTAATGCTTACCAAGGCCGCCAACACCAAGAAGAACGGCAAGGTAACCGTTAACCAGGTGAAATATAACAACGTGACCTACAAGGTAACGGCTATCGGCGCGAAGGCGTTCAAGGCCTCGAAGCTGAAGAAGGTCGTAACCGGCGCCAACGTCACCTCCATCGGCAAGCAGGCGTTTGCGGGCAGCAAGCAGCTGAAGAACTTCACGGTCGGCAAGAACGTGAAGAAGATCGGCGCGAAGGCATTCAAGGGCGCTGCGAAGCTGAAGAAGCTTACGGTGAAGAGCAAGAGCCTAACGGCCAAGAAGAACGTGAAGAACTGTCTGAAGGGCTCGAAGGTGAAGACCGTGAAGCTCTCCGGCGCGAAGGGCAAGGTGAAGACCAAGACCGTGAAGGCCTTCAAGTCTGCCGGAAAGAAGGGCGTGAAGGTTAAGTAACCCGAGACGCCAACGTGGATTTCGCAGGCGGGCGGACCCCCCATCCCGCCCGCCTGCATCCAAAGGAATTGCCATCAGGCCTGCATCTTCCCCCGTGGAGGATGCAGGCTCGATTGCAATTCGAGCACGATTGCAAAACGCGAATGGGAGGCGATGCGCCATGACGCAAACTTTCGCAAAACAAGGCCGTAGGGCGTGGTTGCAACGAGCTCGACGCGGCGTGTCGGTGCTGACGAGCGCCGCGCTGGTCATGTGCATGCTGGGCGTGCCCGCGGGTGGCGTTCGGGCGTGGGCGGCGAGCGGCAATGCCGATGACAGTTCCAAGTCGAGTGCGCTTATCGCAGGCGCTACGGACCTTGCCACACAAGCAACCAAGGTGGACTTGTACCGCATTACGGTGACGGGCGGCATCGGCGGCGCAATCGGCGTGGGCGATGCGCTTGCCGCCAAAGCCACGAAGCTGAAAACCGTGCAAGGCACCACATCCACAGTCGAGGCCGACGTGGAAGCGGACGACGACGTGTCGTACCAGTGGCAGTATGCCAACACGAACACCACCGCCGACAGCGCCTTCACCGACATAGAGGGGGCAACGGCGGCTACCTATAGCATCACCTCCGACATGGTGGGCAAGTACCTGCGCGTAAAAGCTACAAGCAACAACACGGTGGTTTCCACGAAGAAGCCCTACTACGGCAGCACGCAGAGCGTAAGCCCGGTCGGTCCCGTGCAAGAGGCGGCCGGAGCCGTGCAGCTGAGCAGCGTTTCGCTGGTATCCACGCTTTCCAACAGCATGTGGGTGGGTGCCACAATCACCCCCACGGCGAAATATACGCCCAGCGGAAGCTACGTCGAACAGGCCGTGCCGCAAGATGCAAGCGTTACCTACACCTGGGAAGTAGCCGATAGCCCAAGCGGGCCGTTCACGGCGTTCGATTCCACCACCTATGCGCAAAGTTCGGTTTCTGCGTCGGGCGAGCTTACGGTAGGCGCGGACTTGTGCGGCAAGTACGTGCGCCTGAAGGCCAACGCGCTTATGAACACGGTAAGCAGCCTGACATGGCCTGTGCTGCCGCAGGGCGTGTACGACCTGATGCGCATAACCTTCGGCTTCGACACGTTGTATTCGGGCGGCAGCATCGTAACGGCGCTGCAGGCCAAGACGCTGGACTACGAAAACGATTACAGCTTCGGCACCACGGTGCCACCGGGCGATCCGAACACCAGCTATCAATGGTATAGCACGTCCGACGAGCCGGTTCGGAAAGGCGATTCGCTGGACTTCTCGGCTTGCACCTGGACCGAGCTGGAAGGCGCCACCGGCGCCGATCTGACCATTCCCGATTCGGCAGTGGGTTGCTACGTGAAGGTGGTCGCTACGTCTTCGAAGGACGGCATCGGCACCAGCGTTGAGCGCGCCAGCACGACGCGCGTGCGGGCAGGTGGAAGTTTGGAACAGGCCCTCGGTAAGCTGGAATTCTTCCATCCGAAGCCCGTGTGGAACACGGCCACGAACATGAACGCCATCGTGGCCGAAAAGCTGGCTTCCGTGGGATACACGGACGTTACGGTGAAGACGAAGTCGGCGAAGCGCAATGTGGAAAGCGACGTTGCGCACCTGGGCGTGTCGACGGCAAACGACGCCACCAACGGCGATGTGCAGTTCTTCACCTACGACAATGCCGCCGCGGCGTCGTCCCATAGCTTCTCGTCGTATCATCAGATAACCATTACCTTCGAGCTCAGCCGCGAAGGCGAAGATCCGGTGGACTTCACGTGCACGACGAACATTCCATGGGATCTAGATGCCGCGCAGGGCATCTTCGACGAGCAGGTGAAGGGCTTGGCCGTCGGCTTCGCAGATGGCGAAGATGCCAGCGGCGTTACGCAGGACCTGACGCTGCCCTGCAAGGCGGGCATCCTCTGGACAACCTGGAGCAGCAGCGACGAGGAAAGCGTGCGCGTGTACCGCGACGAAAGCTCGGCCGGGGCGTTTTGGGATCCGTACACGGGCATCGTAAACCGTGGAAACGACGATGCGCAGGTCGTGCTGACGGCCAGCGTGGACGCGACGCTCATCGACACTGCGGACGACACGCTGAAGGCGCTGAGCAAATCCTTCGAGTTCCCCGTTACCGTGAAGGGCAACCCCGATATGGTTGCCGAGATGAACGCGACGCTGGCCCAGGCCATCGGCGCCACATTCGTGTACGACAACGTGAAGGACTTCGCCACGGGCGCGACGGTCGCC
Source organism: Eggerthellaceae bacterium (assembly GCA_003452695.1). Lineage (GTDB taxonomy): Bacteria > Actinomycetota > Coriobacteriia > Coriobacteriales > Eggerthellaceae > UBA9715. The sequence continues at coordinate 7,601 of DMNP01000266.1, read as the reverse complement.
CCCGAAAACGTGGATGCAGACCTTAGCCTGCCGAACACGAGGGTCCTGTTCGCGAACAGTGGGCTGAATAGCAGCGATTATCGGGTATCGTACGCTTCGGACAACGAAAGCGGCATGACGGTGAACGGCTATCGCACCTTCACGTTGCGGCCCTTGCCGAGCGCTGGGAATGCGGCGGTGAACCTTACGCTTACCGTGTCGCACAAGACGGTGCCGGGCGTGTCGTATTCCAAGACGCTGGCATTCACGGTGCCTGCGTTGGACGAGGCCGAGATAGATGCCGACCTGGCGTATCTGCAGCAGGCGGCGGACGCCATATTCGAAGGATACAGCGAAGGCAAGCAGGACCAGAGCGCGGTGGTATCAGACCTGCACCCGTTCCAGCGTGTATATGTGGGCGCCGACGGCCAGCTGCACTGGAAGTACAATTACAGCAGCACCGAAGATGCGAATTGCCCCATTGGATTCGCTCCGCGCACGGTGGCGGAGAACCCGGGCGGCAGCGATGCGTCGTACGAGCGGTTCGTGTCTTCGCATCCGGGCATCGTGGCGGACGGCTCGCTGCTCGTGGTGCGCCCCTCGCACGACATAGGAGTGAGCATTACCTGCTGCCTTTCCAGCGACCGCTTCGGCGCCTACTACGACCGCTACAAGGCCGATCCCGATTGCTCCGATGCGCTGAAGGAGAAGTTCCGCCAGCTGTACCGCACTATCGTTCCCTGCCAGTTCACCGTGAAGGGCACCCAGGTGTCTGCCGCAGTGCGCCAGGCGTTGCTGGACGCGGCCGACGAGGCGCAAGCTGTGGCAGAAAGCGCAGAGGTTAGCCTGGACGGCGCAGATGTGCTGGAAAACATGCAGTGGGTCGATTCAGAAACGATGGGCGCTCTGCAGAATGCGATTGCCAAGGCGCGCGCGGTGGCGGCAAAGGAAGACGTGACAGACTCCGAGATTGCCGCAGCCGGCGATGAGCTGAACCAGGCGCGTGCAGCGTTCGAGTCGGCAGTGAAGCCCGGATTGCGCGCGTTTGCGACCGCGCTTCAGAAGCAGCAGCTTGCTGCAGATGTTGCGGCGGCAGAACAGGTTCTGAACAGCGCATACACGAGCGATGACGGTGCCGAAGTGCTGACCACGCGCATGTGGGTGCCCTTCGACGCTGCCAACCGTCTGGCAGATGCCGTGGACGTTGCACGTGCCCTGGCAGATGCCGACAGCGTTGCGGCCGCCGAGGTGCGTGCTGCATCCGACGAGCTGGCAGCTGCATGCGCGGTGTTCAAGGGCAGCATGGCGCCCGGTCTGAAAGAGCCCGTGGCCACTGCAGCTGAGCGCCGGGCGCTCGTGGACGCAGCCGATGCCGCTGAAGCCGATGCCGCACGCGTGGTCGAAAGCGCGGACGGGGCCGATTTGATGGAAGATGTTTCGTGGGCGCCAGCCGATGCGAAGGTCGCGTTGCAAGCGGCAATTGCCGCAGCGCGCGATGTCGCGGCGAGCGACGAGCTGACGGGCGCGCAGGCACGTGCTGCAAGCGACGCGCTGGCGCAAGCGGTTGCCGCGTTCGAAGCGGAAGTGAAGACGGGTGCGCGCACCTTTGCGAAGCCTGCCGATCGGGTGCAGTTGGCCCTGTCCGCGGGATTTGCCGATGCGCTGCTGGCTTCCGCATATGCCAGCGCAGACGGCGCCGATGTGCCGGCTGCGGCCCAGTGGGTGCCCACTTCCGCGGCCGAGCGCCTGGCCATTGCCATAGACGAGGCCATTGCATTGGCCTCCGCAGACGGCACGCCCGCCGATGAGCTGGCGGTTGCTGCGGCCGAGCTGTCCGATGCGCGTGCTGCGTTCGAGGCGGCTCTGAAGCCTGGCACCATGGCTGCACCCGAAGGCGATGCGGGAACAGGCGGGTCGGGCGCAACGTCCGATTCAGGCTCTGGAGCAGATACGGGCGGCGAGTCTGGATCGTCTACGCCTTCGAGCGGCGCGGGCGAAGGCGACACGCAGCAGGCGCCCATCGGCGGCGTGGCGGCCGGCAAGAAGTACGCGGCTGGCAGCGGGGCTTCGAGGGCCACGTACCTGGTCAAATCTGCTGCGACGGCTTCAACGCAAGGCGTTGCCTGGTACGTATCCACGAAGGTTTCCGCCAAGACGGGCAAGGTGGCCGTCGTTCCCGCAACCGTGAAGATAAACGGCGGAACGTATCGCGTGGAGCAAATTGCAGCCGGCGCCTTCGCCAACATGAAGGCGCTAAAGAAGGTGACAATCGGCGCGAAGGTTTCCAAGATCGCCAAGGGCGCCTTCAAGAGCACGCCCAAGCTGAAGCGCATCGTGGTGAAGAGCTCGGTGCTGAAAGGCGCGGCTAGCGTGAAGGGTGCGCTGAAGGGGTCGAAGGCGGGCAAGGTAGTGGTGAAGGTGCCTGCTGCGTCGAAAGTTGCCTACAAGAAGATTTTCACCAAGAAGAACTTGAAGGCCCCCAAGGCCGTTACCGTGAAATAGGGAGGCTTGCCATGTTGAAAGCACGCATGCTTGGCAAGGTCGGTTCGAAAGCGATTAGCTGTGCGATGTCGGCGGTGCTGGTCGTGTCGTTGGCGCCTAGCTTGGGATACGCCGCCGTGTCGGCCGATGCAGTGGCGCCGCGGCAGAACACCGCGCCCGAAACGGGCGAAACGCCCTCCTTGCAGATATCCACCCAAGGTGCAGCCGACGAGGCGGGTCC
>DMNP01000266.1:0-4840 GCA_003452695.1 Eggerthellaceae bacterium | reverse complement strand
CCTGCCGATGCCGCGGCCGTAGCAGCGTCTGCATCCGATGCGGAATACGTAGCCGACGAGATTCTGGTCACGTTCGACGCTGGCGTGGGCGCGCGTGAAGCCGCCGCGGCCATAGCTGCCGTGCCGCAAGCCGACGAAGCGGCAACGGCCGAAGCAGCCGACCTGGCCGTGCTGGACGCGCCGGATGCTGCTGGATCCGACGAGCCGGTGGTGGTGAAGTTGGACGAAGACGCGGATGCACAGCGGGCGGTGGCCGATGCGCTGGCGCAACCGGGCGTGGCTGCTGCACAGCTGAACTACAGATACAGCTTGTTGGAGACGCCCGCAGTGGGTTCGCAGCTTTTGGCTGCCGGTTCTACCGGCCTTACATCCCAGTCGACCCACGATGCGCTGACGAACGATCCGGCGCTTGCAAGCTACGACCCCAAAGCCGACGAGAACGCCTGGCATCTGCAGGCTATCGACATCGAATCGGCTTGGGAACAGGTGAAATGCCAGGGAAGCGTTACCGTGGCCGTGCTGGACACGGGCTGCGACATAGGCCATGAGGACCTGGCGGACAACGTAATTGCGGACTATGCATGGAACGCCTACAAGGGCGAACCGCTGAACTGCGATTACTACGGGCATGGCACGCATGTGGCCGGCTGCATAGCGGCAGCCGCCAACAACGCCGCAGGCACGGCGGGCAGCAGCTACAACGCCAAGGTGCTGCCCGTGAACGTGTTCGACGCGTATGGCTCGGATCAGTGGTCGTCCACCACCAAGGCGCTCGTGTCGGCCTACGACTATCTGTTGGAGCTTGACGAAGAGCATCCCGAGCTGAACATTCACGTGGTGAACATGAGTTTGGGCGGCTATGGTTCGCAATCGGCAGACGACCTGGCGTTGCAGGATCGCATCGCCAAGGCCAAGGAGCGCGATATCGTAAGCGTGTGTGCCGGCGGCAACGGTACGAACGGCGTGCCGAACACCGCGGGCCATTACCCCAGCGACTACGCAGACTGCGTGGCCGTAACGGCGCTTTCTACCGATGGATATACGCCTACCACCTGGTGCGACTACAATGCGCAGAAAGACATCTGCGTTCCCGGCGAAGACATCTATTCCACGGTGCCGCTGTACTGCAAAATGGAGGGCAACGCCAACTGGTGGGCTTACGAGTCGGTAAGCGGTACGTCCATGGCCACGCCCGTGGCGGCCGGTGTGTTCGCGTTGTTGTGGGCGGCGCGGCCCGAGCTGACGGTGGACGAAGCCATAGCGGCTGTGAAGGGCACGGCCAGCAACCGTCTGCAGATTCCCGATGAATGGTATTCGCAGGGCCGTACGCCAAATTTGTACGGAACAGGCGTACTGAGCGCGGGAAACGCCGTGGGCTATGTGAAGCAACTGCCGCCCAGCCAGAAGCTGATGGCGGCGTTGGGCGTTGCGGCAGATGAAGGCGAATCGCTACTGACCACGGCGGTAGCCAGCGTTGATGGCGCAGATGTTCTGGCCACGGCAAGCTGGGTGCCGACAGCAGTGCACGAATCGCTTGTATCTGCGATTGCCGCTGCGCGTTCGCTAGTTGCCGCTGGCGGCTCGTACGAACAGGTCGTGTCCGCGCGCGACGTGCTGACACAGGTGGGCTTGGCGTTCCGGGATGCGCGTGCCGAGGGCCTGATGCAGCCGGCTACCGCGCAAGCGCGCAACGAGCTGCGCACTCTGGCGCGCAACGCGCAGGTGGACATGCAGGGTGTTGCGGTAAGCGCAGACGGTTTGGACGTGCCCGTAGGTGGGCTCTGGGCGCCAACCGCTGTAACCGAGCGCCTTTCGTCCGCCATCGCCGCTGCCGAAAAGCTGCTTTCGGGCGATGCCGTGGGCGCCGATGCCGTGGAGGCTGCGCGGTCCGAGCTTGCAGAGGCGCGGAAGGCCTTCAACGACAACGTGGCCGAAGCGCCCGAACCGGCGTCTGGCGAAGACCATCTGGCACTGCTGGCGACCGCAATCGATCAGGCCGAGCAACTGTTGGCCTCTGCCGTTGCAAGCGCGGATGGTGCGGACGTGTTACCTACGGCGCAATGGGTGCCGCAGGATGCACACGATGCCTTTGCGGCCGCCATCGCCGCTGCGCGCGATTTGGCTGTTGCCGGCTGCGATGCCGATCAGGCCGCTGCTGCGCGCGCTTCCCTGGCCGAGGTCGGCCAGGTCTTCGCTGATGCACGCGTTGAGGGCACGATGCAGGTGGCCACCGCGCAGGCCAGGAGCGCCCTGCGCATTTTGGCGCGCAATGCTAAGCTGGACACTGCGGGCATAACGACAAGCGCCGATGGTGCGGACGTGCTCGTTGGCCAAAGCTGGGTTTCCCCTGCTGCGGCAGAGCGCCTTTCTGCGGCGATAGCCGTAGCCGATTCGCTCGTCGCTGCAGGCAACGCCGTTGCGGCCAAGGCCGTGCAGGAGGCCTACGACGAGCTAGTTGCCGCCCGCAGCAATTATGCGCAGGCTGTTCAAACGGCGAAAGCGCCTGCTTCCGATGGCGGCGAGGGCACGGGTTCCGAGTCGGGCTCGGGTTCTGGCTCCGGCTCCGACTCTGAATCGGGGTCGGGCACAAATCCAGAATCAGGCTCGGGCACCAAGCCTGCCGTGCAGAAGAAGACCGTCGTTTCCATAAACAAGGCCACGGTGAACGTCGCAGTGGTGAAGCAGGCTCTTGCAAAGGCCAACAACCCAAGCGCTGCCACCATCACGCTCGGTCCCAAGGTGAAGAAAATCGCCAAGGGCGCTTTCAAGGGGACAAAGGCCAAGACTCTTGTTGTGAAGACGAAGAAATTGAAGAAGGCAAGTGTGAAAGGCTGCCTGTCCGGATCCAAGATATCCACGATAAAGGTAAAGCTCGGCGCCGCCAAGGCCAACAACGCTTACGTGAAGAAATATGAAAAGTTATTCACCAAGAAGATAGCTGGCAAAAAGGCCGCCGTGAAGCGGTAAGGGATGCATTCGCAGCAGCGAGGTGCATCGGGCGCGAAAGGAAGGTAGCAGGATGAAACGGATGGCAACGTTTTTCGTGGCGCTGTTGTGCGCGCTCGTTCCAGCTGTCGCGTTTGCCGCAAGCGACGATACGGCGCTCACGTCCGATACGGGCGGCTCGCTTCAGCTGTCGCCCCAGGCAAATCATACGCTTACCGTAACCTATCCCTATGCCGACGCAGATGACAACGGTGCGAATGACTACGTGTTGGAGGTTGCATATATTGCGAACTACTACACGAATACCTACGCGAAGCCCACAGCGACGAGCGACCCGACGGACGGTGCCGTAACGGCCACGTATTCCGTAAAGGATGGCCAGTACTATTTCTATCGCGTTTCGCACGCAGCAGGAAGCGATGCCGTTACCTATGGCAACTATGTGTACACTTCCAAAGACCGGGACGTTGCGGTGACGACTGCAGACATGCGCGTGGGCGATGCGACGTTCGACAAGGGCACGATTGTGCGCGACTATTCGGGCAGCCGCTACGACGTGGCCGATATCTACTTGAATGCGGGCTCCACAGGGCATGTACAGCTTGCGAAGGGCGGTACGTTCACGTTGTACCCGCTGCGCAACTGGCTGCCTATCGACAGTCAGATGAACACCGAAATTCTGGAGCCTGATTTCCATGTGCAGGTCGTGGACCTTGAAGGTTCGGGTGTCGTGCAGGCACAGGAGACTACCGCCGATGGCAAGGGCAAACACAAATGGGTGCTTACCGGCAAGAATGTGGGCACGGCGTTGGTGAAGGTTACCTACGATGCGCTCGTGTTCGGCGACGGAATGGGCGACGGCACCGATTTCTCGGCTATCTGGCCCGAAAACACGGGGCTGTTCGTGGTTACCGTGGGCGGTTCACACAACGTGGGTATAGGCGCCGAGCTGAACGCGGAATTGAACGCGGGCCTGGAAGATGGCGGGGATAAGCTTGCGGGCAGTGCCTACGATGCCGAGCACGACGTGCTGTACTATTTTGACAATGCCGGCGCAACCTACACGATAGCGCCCGACGCGGGTGCCACAGTGCAGGTTGCGCGCGGTGCGGTTATCGACGGAGCGCTAAGCATCGGCGCGTTCACGGACGAAGGCGTTACGGGCAACGGCGACGGAACCTTCACCATTTCGGGGCTTACGGATGGCAAGCACATACTGAAGGTGACCAAGGGAACAGCGACGGCGTATCAGGTGTTGCGTGCTAAGCATGCCAGCTGGGCGGCCTATGGCGGCAGCAAGGCTGATGCAGCGCATCTTATCGCAACGTCGGCAGGTGGCGCCGCCAATGCCTATACCAACGGCAAGGCGCCCATAACGGCCGAGGCCTATTGCGCGCTTGATGCGACGACGCGCGCAACCTACGCGCCGCTGGCGGTTGCAGGCGGGAAGCTGACCGTCGTGTTCGACACGATTTACCATCCGGCCAACAAGCTGTCAGGCTACTACAACATGAGCGCCGCGCTCTCTGTGGTGGATGGCGATGGCAACCGAACCGAGGCGACGACGTCGCTGTACGGCGGGCCGGGGCAGTACACGTTCGCGCAGATGCCCAGTTGTCAGACGCTTTCCATCGACTTGCCCGAAACCCTGCCTGAAAGCTTGCAGCTGCAGGCCACGGTGAAGGTGGTGGGCTATGGGTCTCCGTACGGGACGCACCGCGAAGTTACTTACGAAAACGGCACGCCGGCAAACGGCAATGCCCAGGTGCAAGAAGCGTATCTGGGTGCAACCATGCCCTTCGCCATCGCTCTGGATCGGGTTGATCCGGCCGATTTGCCCGACGATCCGACGCCGCCCGTCGTAACGCACACGCTTGCCTACGACGCCAACGGG
>DMNP01000129.1 GCA_003452695.1 Eggerthellaceae bacterium | reverse complement strand
ACTGCCAGGTCGCTCTATTCAAAGCTGCGGCTTTGAATAGAGCGACCTGGCAGTCCTATTCCTAAATCGCGGTATGGCCGCTCATTGTGAAGAGCCGAGGTGCGCCTGGGTGTTTCACTGCAAGGTGGCCTATAATCTCTTCCAGCACGTATCGACGAGAACAGGTGGAATCGTTTCTGTGAAATCGGAAGGCAGCGAAACCGGCCAGCGCATCATCAGCTTCGTCATACCCTGCTATGCCAGCGAGGGGTCGGCGGCGCTCGTCATCGACGAGATTCGCCAGGTAATGGCCGAGCGTCCCGAATTCGACTACCGCGTGGTGGCGGTGAACGACTGCTCGCCCGATGGCGTTCTGCGCGTGCTGCGCAAGGTTGCGCTGGAAGACGAGCGCGTAACGGTCGTGGACCTGGCCAAGAACGTGGGGCGCCACGGTGCGCTGATGTGCGGATGTCATTACGCCGATGGCGACTACATCGTGTTCATGGACGACGACCTGCAATGCCCGACCGAGCGCCTGTGGGACCTGCTCGAGCCGATTATGGCCACGGGGTCCGATGGTAGGAACTACGACGTGTCCATTGCCCGCTACAGCAAGAAGGCGCAGGCTGGGTGGAAGAACCTCGGATCGGGCGTGAACGATGCCGTGTCCACCTGGCTTCTGGGCAAAGATCACGATCTGAAGTTCTCGAACTTCGCCGCCATGAAGCGCTTCGTGCGCGACGAAGTCGTGCGCTACGGCAACCCGTATCCCTATCTGTCGGGACTGATGGTGCAGGCAACCGATCGCGTGTGCAACGTGGACATGGAAGAACGTGCCCGGACCATCGGCGTGGGGCACTATAGTTTCCGCAAGTCCTTCGCGCTGTGGATGAACAGCTTCACGGCGTTTTCCGTGAAACCGCTGCGCATCGCGACCATCTGCGGTTTCCTGTTCGCGTTCATCGGGCTTGTGTTCGGCATATTCGTCGTCGTGCGCAAGCTCGTGGTGCCGACGATCGCGCTTGGATACAGCTCCACCATGGCGGCCATCCTGTTCATCGGGGGCATGCTCATGCTGATGCTCGGCCTTATCGGCGAATACATCGGGCGCATCTACATATCCATAAACAATTCGCCCCAGTTCGTGGTGCGCCGCGTGTACGCCCAGGTGGGCGAAGGCGTCTGCGCGCCCGACCATGTGGAGACGCCGTGGCACGCGCGCGATCCGATGCAGGTGCTCGATTCGGGAAAGGGTGCGCAACGGACGGTGGCCGGGCAACGGACGACGGTCGGGCAACAGGCGGAGGATGAGCTGCGAACGCAAAGCGAGGCTGCGGCTGCAACCGCAGCCGTAGACAAGGGGGATCGAGTCCATGGATAACGTTCTCGTTCTCGGCGCGGGTGTCTACCAGGTGCCCCTTATCCGCGCGGTTCAGCGTTTAGGCTATCGTGCCATCGCCGCGAGCATCCCCGGCGATTATCCGGGGTTCGGCATCGCCGACGAAGCCGCCCATGTGAACACGGTTGACCGCCAGGGCATCCTGGACCTGGCGCGCGAACGCAAGGTTGCCGCCGTGCTGACCGCCGGCACCGACGTGGCCATTCCCACGCTCGGTTACGTGAACGACATGCTGTCGCTGAACGGCCCCACCGAGGCCACTGCGCATCTGTCCTCCGACAAGGTGGCCATGAAGCGCGCTTTCGCCTTTGGCGGTGTGAACACGGCGCGCTTCACCGTGAAATCTGTCGAATGTGGGCTGGAAGAGTGCCTGCGCAGCGTGCGCGACGAAATCGGCCTTCCCGCCATCTTCAAGGCGATCGATTCGTCCGGCAGCCGCGGCATCACCAAGGTGCATTGCGAGCAAGATGTGCAGCGCGCCTACGAAAACGTGGTGGCTGCAACGCGCTCGGATCGTTTTCTCATAGAAGAATGCCTGATGGGCGATGAATTCGGAATGCAGCTGTTCGTGCAGCGCGGCAAGCTTTCGCTGTTCCTGCCCCATGGCGACTACCTGCACGAAGGCACGGGAACGGCCGTGCCCTTCGGGCACTATGCGCCCTATGGCACGCCCGCAGCGGTCGGGCAGATGCGCGAGCAGGCGCAGCGCCTCGTTGCGGCCCTCGGCATCTGGTCGGGTGCCGTTAACGTGGATGCCATGTACAGCAACGGGCATGTAATGATAATCGAAGCCGGAGCGCGGGCGGGCGCCACGGGACTGCCCGAGCTGGTGTCGCTGCGCTACGGCTTCGACTACTACGAGGCCATCGTGGCTTCTGCGCTCGGCGACACGGTGGACGTTCCCGAGGAGCGTGCAGACGTCTGCCCCGTGGCCATGCTGATGGGTTCCGACCGCCCGGGAACGGTCGCGCGGCTGGAAGTTCCCGAGCAGCTTCCGCCGTCGGTGGTCGAGCGCACGGTGGATTTCGCGGTCGGCGCGCGCATTCCCGCTTTCAACATTGGCCCGGACCGCCTGGGCCTGGTGGTGGCGGGCGCGTCCACGGTTGCCGATGCCGAGCTCGCCGCGTATCGGGCCATCGACGACGTGGCGTGCTATCTGGAAGATGGCGTGCAGGTGCGCTGGCTGCGCGGACGCAAGTAGCGGATACGCTTCGGCGAAAGGACGAGAACACCATGGCTTCCTTCTTCCGCAAGGAACTGAAGAACGCGATGACGCTTTACTACCTGGCAAAACTGGATAAAAAGGTGCCGACCGGCCCCAAGGCCATCGGTCGGGCGCTGCGCAAGCAGGACCGCAAGGTGCGCAAGGTGATGAAACGCGCCTACGGCATTCCGTTCTACCGCGAGCGCTTCGATGCGCGGGGCCTGAACCCGCGCGATTTCAAGACCGCCGACGACCTGGTGAAGTTTCCCATTACCACGCGCGAGGACCTGCGCGGGTGGATGCAGGCCGAAATTGCCGCCCATCCGGAGAAATCCGGGAAATGGGAGATGTTCAAGACGAGCGGGTCGTCGGGCGTGCCTCTGCGCTTCGTCATGTCGCTGCGCGAGGCCGCATGCATGAACGCCAACTGGATTCGCGTCACGATGTTTGCGGGATACCGGCCCTTCTCCGAGAAGATGATGACGTTCCTTACCACGCATTCGGACGTGGACCCCGAAAAGGGCGATTCGTTCGTGCAGAAGCTCGGCATCCTTCAGCGCAAGATCGTGCCGGAGCACCTGTACGTGGGCGAGAAGATGGCCGACCTTATCCAGCTGGTGAACGACTACCGTCCGCAGATGATCTGCTTCAGGAAAAACGTGCTCGTGCGCATGGCCAACTATGCTCAGCGCAACGGGCTTTCCATTCACAGGCCGCGCATCTACACGCCGGTCAGCGAAATGGTCGACGATATAACGCGCGATTTGCTGGTGCGCACGTTCGGCAATGGCCTGATGGACGCCTATGGTTGCAACGAGCTGGCCAGCTGCGCGGTGCGCCTGCCGGGTTCGGATGCGTTCTACATCTACAGCGACACGCATGTCTTGAACATCGTGGACGACGAGGGGAATTTGGCCGAAGAGGGGCGCGTTATCGGCACGACGCTGTACAAGTTCGACTATCCCATAATCAACTACGAGGTGGGCGACCGCGCCACGTGCGAATACCGATACGGCATGCGCTATATAACGCGCATCCTCGGCCGCACGAACGATCTGGTGAAGCATGCAAACGGCGTGGAGACGTCCGCCACCGAGCTTATGAAGATACCCAACGGCACGACCGGCATCGCGCAGTTTCGCTATGTGCAGGAATCGCTGGATTCGATTACGGTCATGCTCGTGAAGGACGGCGATGCGTCCGCGCCGGGCAAGGCGGACATCGAGGACTTCTTCGTGCGCGCGGTCGACGAGCTGTACGGTGGCCATGAATACGACCTGCGCTTCGAGTGGCTGGACGAGATTCCGCCCGACGAGAACGGTAAGATGCGCTGTTTCATCTGCAACGTGTAAGGCGTATGCGCGGCTGGTTTCGCCCTTTCGCTCCCTCGGGAATCGAATTGGGCGCAGCGGCCCGCTGCCGATGCGCACGAGGGGAGGCCTGGTGATTCGCACTATAGGTTTAATCGGGGCAGGGTCTGTGGGAAGCGGGATCATGTCGGTCATGCACGCCGCAGACCCCGACCATGTGGTGCTAGTGGCACGCGGCGACCGGGCCGAGCGCCTGGCGGGCGGCATCTACGTGAACGGCCGCACCATTGCTCCTGCCGTGCGTTCGGCGCGCGGGCAGGGGCCGGACATCGACCTGCTTCTCGTAACGGTGAAGTCGTACGCGCTCGAGGCGGCCCTGGACGACATCGCCTGCGTCCTATCGCCCGATACGATAATCCTGCCGCTGCTGAACGGCATTACCGCAACAGAGCGTCTGCAGCGGCGTTTCCCCGACAACCGCGTGCTGTATGGAACGGTCATCCGCACCGATGCGCACCGCATCGGGCGCCGCGCCTTCTTCACCACGCTCGGCGAGATGCAAATCGGCTATGCGAACAACGTCGTCGTAGCGCCCGAGGTGGCCGAGGTGCGCGACCGCCTGCGCACGCTGGGTGTGAACGTGAACGTGTACGACGACATGCGCCGCATCCAGTGGCGCAAGTGGATGCTGAACACGGGCGCGAGCCAAGTCGCGGCCGAGACGGGGGTCGAGTGCGGCTTCTTCGGCATGGTGGACGAGATTCAGGAGCTTATCGTCATGTGCATGGACGAAATCGTGGCGCTGGCCCATGCCGAGCAGGTGAACCTGACGCGTGCCGACCGCGACGACATCCTGCGTTTCCTGCTGGCATATCCGGCCGACAAGAAGATGTCGATGCTGCAGGACTTGGAAGCCGGCCGACCCATCGAAATCGACGACTTCGCCGGCACGGTCGTCGCCCTCGGCGAGAAGCACGGCATTCCCACGCCCGCCAACCGCATCATGTATCTGACGATAACGGCCCGTCAGAAGATTGCCGCCATCCGTCGCGATGATACGGCACTTCAGGGATAATGCAGCGTTTTGCTCGTAGTCGCAACTTCTTTGGAGGCGATGCACCGCCCCCGTGGTGCTGCATCATCGCGCCCGCGTCCTATTGGAAAAACGCGCGGGCGGTTTCCACGACCTGAGCGCGTTCTTTGTCGGTCATTCCGAAGAACAGCGGCAGGCGCGTCAGGCGGTCGCTTTCGCGGGTGGTGAAGCGGTCGGTGCCGCAGAAGCGGCCGAAACGCTGGCCGGCGGGCGAGGAATGCAGCGGCACGTAGTGGAACACCGACGAGATGCCCCGTTGCTTCAGGAAGTCGATGAATGCGCCGCGCTGTTGCACGTCGGCAAGCTTCAGGTAGAACAGGTGCGCGTTGTGCGTGCATTCCGCGGGCACGTGCGGAAGCTCCACCAGGCCCGCCGCACGCAAAGGCTCGAAGGCCTCGCGGTATGCGTTCCAGGTGGCAAGCCTATCGTCGTTTATATCGTCTGCTGCTTCCAGCTGCGCCCACAGATAGGCTGCGTTCAATTCGCTTGGCAGATAGCTGCTGCCCTGGTCCACCCAGGTGTACTTGTCCACCTGTCCGCGATGGAAACGCGACCGGTTCGTCCCCTTCTCGCGGATAATCTCGGCGCGCTCGATGAAGGACTCGTCGTTCACGACGATGGCCCCACCTTCGCCCATCGAATAGTTCTTCGTCTCGTGAAACGAATAGCATCCGAAATCCCCGATGGTGCCAAGTGCCCGCCCGCGGTACGATGCCATGACCCCCTGGGCGGCGTCTTCCACTACGAGCAGGCCATGGTCGCGCGCGATGCGCATGATGGCGTCCATATCGCATGCAACGCCCGCGTAATGCACGGCTACGATTGCCTTCGTGCGCGGCGTGATGGCCGCCTCTACTGCGCGTTCGTCGATATTCATGGTGTCGGGCCGCACGTCCACGAACACGAGCGTGGCCCCCAGGTTTGCAAAGGCGGTAGCGGTGGAGGAGAACGTGTAGCTTGGCAGGATCACCTCGTCGCCAGCGCCCACGCCCGAAAGCAGCGCCGCCATTTCCAGCGCCGCTGTGCCGCTCGTGGTCAGCAGCACCTTGCGCGCGCCGAAGCGTCGCTCCATCCATTCGCTGCAGCGCTTCGTGAAGGGCCCGTCGCCGCTGATGCGCCGGTTCTCCTCAACCGCCTCGCGCACGTAGTCCAGTTCGCGTCCGATGTACGGAGGTCTGTTGAAGGGAACCATGAAGCCTCTTTCGGTGACGTGTTTGTTGCTTGCAGATTGTCCGCGCCGAAGCTTTCCCATTATCCCCGAAAGAACTGCGCGTTTCAATGCGGATGTGGAAAAGGGTCTGACCCTTTTCCACATCCCCGTGGTTGGCGCTTCAATGCTTCAATGCTGCTTTGCAAGTTGCGCCGATTGCTTGGGGGTTCGCAGGACATGGGGCGGGTGTGCTACCATCGTAGAGTTAACGTTCACAACGGAAGGGAACGCTTGAGCACGCTTGGCACGATATTGCGCGACAACTGGAAGTGGCAAGGCCAGATTTTCCATTTGGCGCTTTTCGACTTGAAGAAGCAGAGCCGCGGGGCGGCGCTCGGGTGGGCATGGTTCTTCATAAAGCCCATCGTCTACATCTTCTGCTTCTGGTTCGCCATCGAGATCGGCCTGCGCGCCGGGCGCACCGCGCCGGGCGATGCTCCGTACATCCTGTGGCTGTGCGCGGGCATCATCCCCTGGTTCTTCATGAGGGACATGCTGAGCGGGGGCGTCGACGTGCTCAGCCGCTATTCCTACCTGGTCACCAAGGTGAGATTCCCCATAAGCGCCATATCGAGCATATACGCCGTGGCGACGATGATTCTGCAGCTGATGATGTATGCAATCATGGCCGTCGTGTACTTCTGGTGCGGCCAGCCGATTGACCTCTACCTGTTGCAGATTCCCGTGCTCTGGATAGTCATGTACGGGTTCTGGTATTTCTTCAGCGTGCTCATGTCGCCCCTGTGCGCGATGAGCAAGGACATGAAGAACGTGATGGGCACGCTTTCCACGCCGTTCTTCTGGCTGTCGGGCGTCATCTTCAACGTGCGCGACATACCCATCGATGCCGTGCAGTACATCTTGTATTTCAACCCGATAACCTTCTTCGTCACGGCGTTTCGCGATGCAATCTACGATAAGGCTTGGGTTTGGGATGACCCCGTGTCGTGCATCTGCTTTGCGGCCGTGTTCGTGGTGACGGCGGTGCTTTCGCTGGTCGTCTACAAGCGAACCCACAAGGAGGTGGCCGATGTCCTCTGATAACGAGCAAGTGGATGTGCAAGAGCCGCAGAAAGCGCCAGTAGCGCAGGTGGGCAATACCGCGCCCGAGGCGGAAACGGGCGATGTCGCCCCTGCAGCGCAGGAGGAAGGCGCCGTGCCCGAGGCGGACGTGGAACAGAAACCGGCCAAGAAGCCCCTTACCCGCGAGGAGCGCGCTGCTAGGCGAAAGAGGCGCAGGCTGAAGCGCGAAGCGGGACGCGGGCGCAAGCTGGCCGCTACGAAAGACCTGCACCAGATTGGCATGAGCGACGAAGTAGTCATCCGCTTCGACCACGTGACCAAGTCCTACGATCTGTACAAGAACGATTGGGGGCGGTTCCTGGGCGCCTTCAACATAAAGGGCAGGAACTACGAAGGCGCGGTGAAAGCCAACGAGGATCTGAGCTTCGAGATATACAAGGGCGAGGCCGTGGCTTTTCTGGGCTTGAACGGGGCGGGGAAGTCCACCGCGCTGAAGATGATAACGGGCGTGACGCATCCCACGCAGGGGACGGTGGAGGTGAACGGGCGCGTCAGTGCACTGCTCGAACTGTCCGCCGGCTTCGACGCCAAGCTGACCGGCCGCGAGAACATCCGCCTGCGCGGGCAGATCATGGGCCTGACCGACGAGGAGATGGCGGAAATCGAGCCGCGCGCCGTGGAATTCGCCGACTTGGGCATGTACATCGACCAGCCCATCCGCTCGTATTCCAGCGGCATGCGGTCGCGTCTGGGCTTTGCGCTGGCGGTGTCGGTAGAACCGGAAATCCTCGTAATCGACGAGGCGCTTTCGGTGGGCGACCGCCGCTTCAAGCGCCGTTGCATCCGGCGCATCCGCGAAATCATGATGAACAGCGAAGTGACCGTGTTGTTCGTAACGCACTCCAGCACCATGGCCCAGCAGTTCTGCAGCCGCGGTATCGTGCTGGAGAAAGGCAAGAAGATCTTTGACGGCACCATGGACGATGCCATGGAGTTCTACGAGAGCATCGCCTAAGCATGAGTGGGGCACGTCCCCACTCATGCTCTTTTTCGGGCTCGGGTGGATGAAGGCGCCTTTCGCAATGGGCGCTCTACGAGGCGGCGATGCCGGGTGCGGGGTCGATGGCGTCGCCGTACACCAGGATGTGCTTGGCCAGCAATGCCAGGAATTCTTCGGCCAGCGGCTCTTTCGGGCGCGACCGTTGCCGGATGTAGCCCACGTTCATCGTTTCCTGCGTGTCCAGGCGCACGAGCGTCAGGCTGCGGTTGGCGGGCGAAATGCCTGTCGTCAGCGTGTACCCATCGTTTTGGGCCAAGATGGCCGCAAGCGAGCTGTTGTCGCTGAGCACGATCTTGCGCTTGTGTGGCACCTGGCTTATGGGCTCGTTCGGGTAATACGACGAGCTTTCGAAGCCCTGCTCCAGCTCGTAGCGGTCGTAGGACGCCAGCTCTTCGGGCCCGACGCTGTCCTTGCCGGCCAGCGGGTGCCCGTCGCCCACGACGATGTAGGGCTGTGCCACGAACAGCGATGTGAAGGCCAGGTCGCCGTATTCGAGCGCCTTTTCGATGCCGGGCGCGCTGTACAGGCTGGTATAGATTATCCCCAAGTCGCTCTCGCCTTCCTGCACGTCGCGGATAATCTGGTTCGTGTACGTTTCGCGCAGGGCGAAGTTGCACGATTCGGAATCGTGCTGCGAGATGAAGTCGCCGAACGCGCGGGCGACGATCAGGTTGTGCAGGGACGACACCACGAAGCGCGTCGTCTCGGCGCGTTCGCGCGAATAGCGCTCTCCCATGCTGTCGAACTGTTCCAGGATGGGCTTTGCGTAGCCGATGAATTCCATGCCCTCGTTGGTCAGCGTGATCCCACGGCTCGTGCGGGTGAAGAAAGTGGTGCCGGTCTCCTGTTCCAGGTCTTTCACGGCAATCGATATGCTCGACTGCGACACGAACAGCTTTTGCGCCGCGGCGCGGAACGAACCGCTCTCCGCCGCTGCGACCACGTAGCGAAGCTGTTGCAATTGCATCCTGCACCTCCCGATTGCGGGGCCAGCTCGTTTTCATTGGCGGCGATGCACGGGGCCTATCACCGCGTTCGGTTCCGCAGCGATGCCCGAATTCGAATCACGGCGATGAAAATCTTAAAGGGCCCACCGGCCGCCATTGGGTCTAGGATACAGCTTAAGCAACATGCGCTTGCTGGGCTCTGGCCAAACCACTAGAAAGGAACGCACATGACACTCAAACGCACCCGTTCTGTCCTGATAACGCTGGCGGTCGCGGCGCTCTGCGCGGCACTGTTCGGCCTGGCCGGCTGCGGTGGCTCGACCGCAAGCTCGAGCGCCGCTTCGTCGGGCTCTGCGGCCAGCTCGGCCGTGAAGATAACGAACGTCTCGTACGACCCCACGCGCGAGCTGTACGCTGCCTACAACGAGCTGTTCGCCGAGCACTACAAGGCAACTTCTGGCACCGACGTAGACATTACCCAGTCGCACGGCGGTTCGGGTTCGCAGGCCCGTTCGGTTACCGAGGGTGCGGCCGCCGACGTGGTCACGCTGGCGCTAGCGCACGATATCACGCTCATCCAGGAGGCCGGCATGATCGACTCCGGCTGGGAAAGCGAGTTCGAAGGCGATTCATCGCCCTACACGTCGACCATCGTCTTTCTGGTGCGCGAGGGCAATCCCAAAAACATCAAGGATTGGGACGACCTGGTGAAGAGCGGTGTGGAGATAATCAACCCCTCGCCGAAGTCCTCCGGAGCAGCTTGCTGGGGCTTCCTGGCCGCATGGGACTATGCCGACAAGAAGTACAACGGCGACGAAGCGCAGGTGAAGAAGTTCATGGCCGACCTGTACGGCAACGTGACGGTCATGGATTCCGGCGCGCGCGGCGCCACGACCACCTTCGTTGAAAACGGCCAGGGCGACGTGCTGATCGCCTGGGAAAACGAGGCGCTGGCATCTATCGAGTCGTATCCGGGTAAATACCAGATAGTCACGCCGTCCATTTCCATCCTGGCGCAGCCCTCGGTGGCCATCGTGGACGAGAACGCCGACAAGAACGGCACGCAGGAAGTTGCCAAGGCGTATTTGGAATACCTGTACAGCGACGAAGCGCAGCAGCTCATCGGCGAGAACGGCTATCGTCCCTCCAACGAAAAGGTTCTGCAGAAGTTCTCCGACAAGTTCGACCTGAACGTGAACTTGTGCACCATAGCCGACTTCGGCGGATGGGATGCCGCATACAAGAAGTTCTTCGACGACGGCGCCATCTTCGACGAGATATACGGTGGCTAAGCACATGCGTAGAAGCAAAGCAGGCGGCGCGGCAAGGAGCGTGATTCCCGGGTTCGGGCTTACGGTGGGCGTTACCATAGCGATGCTGTCGGTGCTCATCATCATCCCGCTGCTTTCCATCTTGGGATACTCGTTCACGTTGTCGCCCGCCGAGTTCTTCGAAGTTATCTCGACGCCCTCCACCCTGCGCGCCTTCGGCACGTCCATCGGGTGCGCGGCAATCGCAGCCCTGATAAACGCGGTGTTCGGCGTGGTGATCGCATGGGTGCTCACCCGCTACGAGTTCCCCGGCAGGCGCCTGGTCGATGGCCTGGTGGAACTGCCCTTCGCCATGCCCACCGCGGTTGCCGGCATCACGCTTTCCAAGATGTATGCCGAAAACGGCGAAATCGGCAGCCTGTTCGCGCCGCTGGGCATCCAGATATCCTACACGCACATCGGCATAGTAATCGCGCTCGTGTTCATCGGCATTCCCTTCGTGGTGCGCTCGGTGCAGCCTGTCCTGCAGGACCTGGACCCGGCCTTCGAGGAAGCGGCCCATATGCTGGGCGCAAGCCGCGCGCTGGCCTTTCGTCGGATTATCCTGCCCGAGTTGACGCCCGCCATCCTTACGGGTTTCGGGCTGGCGCTGGCCCGCGGCATCGGCGAGTTCGGCAGCGTCATCTACATCTCGGGCAATTCGGCCAAGGACGGCACGCAGGTGGTGTCCTACGTTATCATGCAGAAGCTGAACGCGGGTTCCGCCAACTATGCCGACGCGGCAGCCATCGCGCTCGTGCTGCTGGTCATATCGTTCTCGCTGCTGTTCATCATCAACGCCATCCAGCTGCATGCGTCCAAGCGCGTGTCGGGTTTGGCGGACAGCTCGGCTGCAAGCGGGCTTGCACATGGCGACGTGGCCGGTCAGGGTAGCAAGGCCCTGAAGGTGGCGCTGATGGTGCTCGGCCTGGGCTTCATGCTGGTAATGCTCGTGGTGCCCCTGTGCTCGGTGCTGGTGAAGTCGCTCGGGCAGGGTCTCGATTTCTACTTGGCGTCCGTTTCCACGTCCTTTGTGCTGTCGGCGTTGCGGGTAACGCTTATCGCCACGATTTGCGCCGTGGTGGTGAACACCCTGTTCGGCCTGGTGGCAGCCTGGGCACTGACCAAGTTCACCTTCCGGGGCCAGCGCGTGCTGACCACGCTCATCGACATTCCGTTTTCCATATCGCCTGTCATCGCGGGCCTGGCCTTCGTCATGACATTCGGGCGTACCGGTTGGGCGCGGCCCATCGTGGATTCGGTGAACGCGGCACTTGGAACCGACATCTCGTTCGTGTTCTCGGTGCCGGGCGTGGTGCTTGCCACGATATTCGTAACGTTCCCGTTCGTCGTGCGCGAGCTGCTGCCCGTCATGCATTCGCAGGGCAGCGACGAGGAGGCGGCCGCGGCGCTGATGGGCGCCAAGGGCCTGCGCATCT
>DMNP01000263.1 GCA_003452695.1 Eggerthellaceae bacterium | reverse complement strand
GCCGTGAAGTTGTAGTAGTCGGTTTCCACCTCCGGACCGGTGGCCACGGTATAGCCCAAGCCGAGGAAGACGTCGCACACCTCTTCGCACACGCGGTTTATAAGATGACGCGTGCCCAGCTGCTGCACGCGGCCCGGCAGCGTAACATCAACGGCCGCGGCATCGATGCTAGCGGCAAGCTCTGCGGCGGCAAGCTCCTGCTTGCGCGCATCCAGCGCCTCTTCCACGACCTTGCGCGCCTCGTTCACGGCCTTGCCCACTTCGGCGCGCTCTTCCTTGGGCACTTTGCCCATATTGCGCAGGTACGCGGTAAGCGTGCCCGACTTGCCCACAACGCGCACGCGCACTTCGTCGAGCGCGGCGGTGTCGATCGCCTGCCCGATAGCGCCAAGCGTTTCCTCGCGCAGGGCCTCGAGTTCTTCAACGATTGCCATAGTCAGCCTTTCGACGTGCATTTTTCACACAAACGGTCAGTATAGCCTTTTGCCATCTGCACAAATGCCCGAAACGCAGGTAAAACTCGTTTTACATATTTCACAACCCGTCGCGGACCCGGCAGTTGGCGGGCCATGGCCGACGGCGCGCTTTCCCGTTTCCTTTCCACGGGCGCCCTTGCGGCCGAATACAACAGCATCGCCGAAGAAACGACCTTCGGCGATGCTGAAATCCCCCGTACGGGAATGTGAGGCGCAACCCGGCTATTCCACGCCGATGTATTCGTTCCACCAGGAAATTACCTTGTTGTACAGCTCTTCCTTGGTGCCGTCGTTGTTGAAGACCACGTCGGCCTGCTCGATGCGTTCGGCATCGGTAATCTGCTGGGCAATGCGGCGACGCACATCGGCTTCCTCCCAACCCGCTGCAACGGCGCGTTCGATGCGCATCTCGAGCGGCGCGAGCACGGCGATGATAACGTCTGCCATGTAAGCGAACGAGTTGTGGCGGCTCTTGAAGATGGAGTACTCCACGACGACGGCCGGACAGCCCGAAGCTTCCAGCTCGTCCAGCCTGGTGGTGAAGGCATCCTCGATGCGCGGCAGCGTAATGCGGTTCAGCTTGCGCGTTTCTGCGGGGCTGACGAACGCCTTGCGGGCAAGCGCGGGGCGGTCGACTTCCCCCTGGTCGTCCAGCACGTCGGGGCCGAACGTGGCCACCAGGTCGTCTTTCACCACCTGCCAGCGGTGAATCTCGTGGCCGATCTTGTCCAGATCGATGTACTCCAGTCCCTGATCGACGAGCGCCTTGCGCGCAGTCGATTTGCCAGCGCCCATTCCGCCGATGACAAAAATCTTGTCCATGCCAATCCCCTGTTCCCGCACATGCAACGTGCCGTTTTCCGATAAGCCCATAATACACGCATTTCTTACGCAGCCGCACATCGTTTTGGATGCGAAGGGGAACGGCTCGTCGACTGGCTGCTTTTCACGGCAGGCCCCATTCATCCCCCGCACTTTGCGTGTGTGTCAGGGGGACGTTTCTCTTGACACACTGAGGTGCTATATCGTCCCTCGCCAGCATGTCGACGTGTCAAGAGAAACGTCCCCCTGACACACGGCAATGTGCTACATTGCCTACGGATACTGGAGAATTCTCGAAATGGGGTGAATCATGGCTGAAGAACAGGCTCTTCCGTTCGAATCGTTTTCGTTCACGCTGCTCGAAGAGAAACGGCCGCGCATAGCATTGCGCATGAAGGCCGCAGACGGTGGCAAGCTGTACGAGCTGCGCGTGGAAAAGGGGCCGGCGTCGAACGCCACGGCCTTGTTTTCGCGAAAAGTCCCCACGGAAGTGGCGCAGCGGTTCAAAGACTCGTTGCAGGACGCCGGCGTGTTCGGCTGGGAGGAGTCGTACGACGACGATGCATCTCGGGGCATGCGGCGCTGGACGCTGAACCTGGTGTTCAAGGAAGGCGTGTTCTCGCTTGCATCGCGCGGCGGCAGCAACGTTCCGCTGGGCTTCGATCGCTTGCTGGACGAGCTGTACCGGCTGGACTTCCCGCGGCCGGGCAAGGGCACGCAGGGCGCGGGTGGAGCGGGCGCGGGCGCGCAGCGACTGGCGGGCGGCGACGCCGGGCTCGGCAACAGCCTGAACGCACTCGGGCTGGGAGGCATGGGAAGCATCAACGGCATGACCGCCGGCGACCTGGGGGCATACTCGGCTACGGGCGGAGCATCGGGGCTGCTCGGCGCGCTCGGGCAGAAGGGGCGCGCGGGTGCAGGCGGATCGGGGCCCGGCGGCATGCCCGGTGGCTTCGATTTCTCGCAGCTTGCAGACGCGCTGAATTCCGGCGCGCTGGAAGGCAACCTGGAATCGATGATGCAGGACCTGCAGCGCAATCCCCAAGCGTTGCAGCAGCGCATGCGCGAAGAGTTCCGCCAACTTCCCCCCGACGAGCAGGAGCGCATGCTGGACGCCCTGGCGGCCACCGGCATGGCCTCGCGCGCCTGGTGGGAGCGCTTCCTGAAAGAATAGAGAGGGCTGCATCGAAAGCAGGGTTGCAGACGCCTGTGCCGAGCTTTTCACGCACCGCGTTCGGGGCATCCGGAGCATGCGATGCATGCATGGCCAGCTGGCCCGCCCAACTGGCCTGTCAAGTAGGCAAAACCCGCATATCGGCCCTGCTGTACTTTCGACGCGGCCCCAAGCTACATGACCGAGAAGGCATAGCGCAGCTTGGGATGGCGCAAGACGAGATGGGCCGCAGGCTTGCGCAGCAGCGATATCACGGCGCAGTCGGCCGGATAGAACATGACGCGCAGGTTCTCGTATGCGCCCGGCCGCACCTCGCGGCCATCGCCCTGGGCGCGAAGCCGCTCGGCTTGCTCGAAGCGCTCAAAATCGCCGGGCACGTCTTCCAGGTATATCTCGAGAAGCGACGAGGCCTTTTCCAAGATGAATTCCATCTTGCGCTGGTAGTATGCCAGGTCGTCCGGCAGAAGCGACAAATAGTAGCGGCCTTCGGACTGATGGCCCATCACGGCCTCGCAAGAAAGGGCGCAGGTATCGCAGATGTAATTGGCATGGCAGAACAGGCGGTTCACCATGCCGCGCAGATAATAGGGTGTAACGCGGCCGCTTAGATAGACCGGAATCCAGCGCCGCAGGGCCTGGACCGTCTCTTCGAGCGGGCGGTCGATGCTATGCACGATGTTCACGTGCCCGCCGCGTCGGATAACCTGGCCGACTCCGCGCATGAAACGCCTGTAGAACCCCTGTTCAAGCTCCATTTCCAGCAGGGGCATATCGCTGGACATGAACACGTCCTTCGACCGCGCATACGCCGCTATGTCCAGGAATTCCAATTCCACCCGCTGCATTTCCTCGGCTCCGTAATGGAAGCCGGCGCGCGGGCTAAGGTCGACGAGCGGCATGTCCAGGGGGCAAGCCAGCTCTTCGACGATGGCCGCAAAATCGCACGTGTTCAGCCAATCCAGCAGCGATTCGACCATATCGATATCGGTTTCGACGATATCGCTTCCCATCAGCCAAAATGCAATATCGTCGGCAAGGGACGCCTGCAGGTCCAAGCCCGACCCCGCATCGAAGGCCGCTTCATCCAACTCGCCGATGAACGTGGGCAGGATCGCCACCTTGTCGTTGAGTATGGACCAATACGAAGCCACCCGCGCACAGAGGATGGCAATGCTGTCGCGGTCGGCGGGAACGCGCTGGCCGCTCCGAATGCGCGACAGGTACGATGGGTCCACCTTGGCCAATCGCGCCATGTACACGTTGCTGATGCCCAGCTTGTTCATAAGCAAGTTCAGCCGGTCGCCGAAGCTCATTCCGACGAGCTGGGGGCCCTTCTGCGCCGTTTCCAACGCAGTTTCAACATCGTCGATTGAAAGCAGGGGAACTTCGGGCAAGCCTTGCGAAAGCGACACTATGCCACGCGCCAACTGGCGCACCGTTTCGGTGCTCTTCGGAATGCGGCTTCCATTGCGATAGCGGCTGAGAGCAGACGCAGAAATGCCACACTGCTCCGCCAACGCTGCATTCGTGCAGTTCAGGGACGTGCAATATGAATTAAGGACATCCGCGAACGACATAGCGCACCCACAATCTTCGAATATGGCGATTATAACGGGGCATCAGGCGCATTCGCGAAACCGTAAGCAGGAATACATATTCGAGCGTGGAGCGCCCGAGCCCAGCGAGCGCCCAAACGCAAACCGCGCATTCGGGGAGGGCACACTTACGGGCCTCGCGCAACGGCAAAGAGCCGCCGTGCGTTGGCACGCGACCCGCCTACGATCGGCGGCTGCTGCCGTAGGCGGAATGCTTGCGGTTGCCGTAGGCGCTTCCCTTGCGCGCCTGCTTCTTCATGCTGGCCAGCACGTCTTCCTCGGCTTCGCCCTCCACGCTGGCGCGCAGCTTCACCACCTGGTCGCGCAGGTGGGCGGCCTGCTCGAAGTCCATGTTGCGCGAGGCCAGGGCCATCTCATCTTCCATGCTGGAAATGATGCGCAGCACCTCTTCGCGCGAAAGCGCGGCCAGCTCTTTGTTCACGTCTGCGGCCGTCAGGCCTTCCACGTCTTCGGTTACGAAGCAAAGCACGTCGTTTATGGCCTTGCGGATGGTCTGGGGCTCTATGCCGTGTTCCTCGTTGTAGGCCATCTGGATGGCGCGGCGCCTGCGCGTTTCGTCGATTGCGGTGCGCATGGAATCGGTCAGCTTGTCGGCATACATGATTACCTGGCCCGACACGTTGCGCGCCGCGCGGCCGATGGTCTGGATGAGCGAACGGTGGTTGCGCAGGAAACCTTCCTTGTCGGCGTCTAGGATGGCCACGAGCGATACTTCGGGAAGGTCGAGGCCCTCGCGCAAAAGGTTAATGCCCACGAGCACGTCGAACTTGCCCAGGCGCAGGTCGCGCAGGATTTCCACGCGCTCGAGCGTGCCGATGTCGGAATGCATGTAATTGGCCTTCACGCCTTGGTCCAGCAAATGGTCGGTCAGGTCTTCGGCCATCTTCTTGGTAAGCGTGGTAATGAGCGTGCGCTCGCCCTTCTCGGCGCGAACCTGCACTTCGTCGATGACGTCGTCGATCTGCGACACGATGGGGCGCACGATTATCTCGGGGTCGAGCAGGCCCGTGGGACGAATGATCTGCTCCACGCGCGCCTGCTGCACGTTTTCCTCGTAGTCGCCGGGCGTGGCGGACACGTAGATGAACTGCGGAACGCGGCTTTCGAATTCGTCGAAGCGCAGCGGGCGGTTGTCCAGGCAGCTCGGCAACCGGAAGCCATGTTCGGCAAGCGTTATCTTGCGGCTGCGGTCGCCTTCGTGCATGCCGCGAATCTGCGGCACCGTAACGTGCGACTCGTCGATAATGCACAGGAAGTCCTTGGGGAAGTAGTCGATAAGCGTATAGGGCGGCTCGCCCGGCTGGCGGCCGTCCAGATGGCGGCTGTAGTTTTCGATGCCGCTGCAAAAGCCCATGGTCTCCAGCATTTCCAGGTCGTAGTTCGTGCGCATTTCCAAGCGCTCGGCTTCGAGCAGCTTGCCCTCGCGCTTGAACTGCTGCAAACGCTCGCGCAGCTCTTCGCCGATGGTGCGCAGGGCTTTCTCCATCTTCGGGCGCGCCGTTACGTAATGCGATGCCGGCCAGATGGGCAGCGCCTCGTAGCTGCCCAACACTTCGCCCGACACGTTGTCGATTTCGGTGATGGCCTCTATCTCGTCGCCCCAGAACTCCACGCGGACGGGGTTGTCGGCATAGGGAGGAAACACGTCCAGCGCATCGCCGCGCACGCGGAACGTGCCGCGCGCCAGCTCGTAGTCGTTGCGGTCGTATTGGATGTCGATAAGGTCATGGATGACGTCGTCGCGGTCGGCGGGTACCTGCTTGTCCAAGAACACGGCCATGCCCGCATAGTCCATGGGGCTGCCGATGCCGTATATGCAGCTGACCGACGCCACCACGATAACGTCGCGGCGCGACAGCAGCGCGCTCGTGGCGGCATGGCGCAGCTTCTCCACTTCCTCGTTTATGCTGGCGTCTTTCTCGATGAAGGTGTCCGACGACGGCACGTAGGCTTCGGGCTGGTAGTAGTCGTAGTAGCTGACGAAGTACACCACGGCATTATCGGGAAAGAATTCTTTCAACTCGGCCGCCAGCTGCGCGGCAAGCGTCTTGTTCGGCGCCATGACCAGCGTGGGCTTCTGCACGGCCTCGATGGTCTTGGCCATGGTGAAAGTCTTGCCGCTGCCCGTTACGCCGAGCAGCGTCTGATAGCGCAGGCCGTCTTTCACGCCCTTTGCCAGCGCCTCGACCGCTTGGGGCTGATCGCCTGCCATGTCGTAGGGCGCCACCACGCGCAGCGGCGTGTTGGCAAGCCGCACTTCGGGAAGCTTCCCCTCCATTTCCATTCCGTCTATGTTCGACAAATGAGCCATGCGCTCCCCCGTTGCTCCCGCGCTGCAAGCGAAGCTACCATTTCTTCGTGATGGTAACGATGTTCGATCCGTCCAGCCGCTCGTATTCCATGTTGTCTACGCTGTTCTTGGCCATAAGGATGCCCAGGCCTCCGATGGGCACCTCCATTATGTCGTCGGGCGTGACGGCGTCGGGCTTTTCCAGCGGGTTGTACGGAATGCCCGTGTCGGCGATCTCGACCACGATGGACGGCGGATCGGCGCTGTAGGTATAGGATATGCGCGCCCTGCCCGGGTTGCTGGGCGTCGCGCCGGGATAGGCATAGCGCGCCACGTTCACGAACAGCTCTTCGATGGCAATGTCCAATTGCTTCTGAGTGCGCACCGGGCACAGGCGCCGGTCCAGCTCGGCATGGACGAATTCCAGAACGTTCGGCAGGTTTTCCACATCCGCCACCACGCTGAAGGTGGCGGTGTGCTCGGGCGGCACGCCGAATTCCAACGCCAGCATGGTAATGTCGTCGGATTGCTCTGCGCCGCGGGCATAGCAAGCCAGCTCCGCCCGAAGCTTCTGCACCAGATTGCGCGGATGCAGGTAGTGGTTTTCCGACGCAAAGCGCATCAGGCGATCTTCGCCGTACAGCGCACCCGAAACGTCCATGGCTTCTGTAACGCCGTCGGTGTACAGCAGAAGCTGGTCGCCTATCTGCAGGTCCGTTTCGAACGTGTCGTAGGGCAGCCCGTCGAACAGCCCGAGTGGGAGGCCCGAAACATCCCGCAACCAGCGCCAATCGCCGTCTTGCCACAACAGGGGCGGATTGTGCCCGGCGTTCACGTAGTCCACGTGGCCCGTTCCATAGTCCAACACGCCCGCGAACAGCGTGACGAACATGCCGGCATTATTGCCGTCGCACAGCTGGCGATTTGCGTTTTCCACGGCCTCGCCGGGCGACATGCCCGACAACAGATAGTTGCGCACCTGCGTCTTGGCGGCCATCATGAACAACGCCGCCGGAACGCCCTTGCCCGACACGTCGGCGATAACGAAGCCCAACTTGCCTTCGCGCGCATCCGAATCGTCACCGACCAGGAAGAAGTCGTAGAAATCGCCGCCCACTTCCCTGGCCGCCTTCATACTCGCGTAGATATCGAAGCGCAACACGTCGGGGAACGGCGGGAATATGCCGGGAAGCGCACTTTCCTGGATGGCCTTCGCGGTGGCAAGTTCCTGGTCCATGCGGGTCTCGGCCTCGGCGATCCAGTTCTTCAGCGCGCCGACCGTCGAATTGATGCCCGCCGAAAGCGACTGGAACTCGCGGCTATCGCGAATGTCCACGCGAGCGTCCAAGTTGCCCGCGGTAATATCTGCCAGCACGCCGTTCGTCTCGTCGATGCGGCGCACGACAACCTGGTGCAGCAATCGCGAAGCCACCAGCGACACGACCAAGAGCAATATGAAGGTGGAAAGCGTGGTCCACATCATAATGCTCGTGCGGTTCGCAAACACCATGGTTGCCGGTCGTATCATCATGGCATGATAGTCGTTGTATTTCTCCATGTAGATATAGGCGATTTGAGTGGATATGGGCTCGTGCAGCAATTCCTGCTGCGCCGTTTCGTCCACGCTGCTCAGGTTTTCTGCCAGATTGCGATAGTCAGCCGATTTTTCGTCGAAGACCACCTGCAGCATACGCCCCGACGCCGCCAGTTCATCCACGGCATCCTCGGAATCGAACAGGCCGTCGATGGTCGCATCCGCGAAGTAGGCGGGATCGTCGCTGAGTACGACGTCATTGCCCTTAAAAATGGCGATGATGCCATTGGCCTCCTTCGTATATCCGTCCAGCAAAGTGTCTATCGATGCAATCTTGGAAAGACGATCCCGGTCCTCTGCGGTTATCGAACCGCCCGCATCGACAACCTGCTTTTCGTAGGCTGCCAGGCCCTGCTGCCGATTGTCGGCGGCTTTTAACTGGTCGATAAGATAGTCTATTTCCTCCTTCATATCTGCTTCCGCCTGGTTTTTGGCGTCGGTGGTAATAAGCACGAAGCTTATTGCAGCAGTAACGGAGAAGGCAAGCCCGACGACCACCAGCAGCCACACGCGAAATGTCGTGCGCAGACTCCTGCTATCGCGCGTTTTCTTGGCACGCGCAACGGCAACCGATGCCGCAAGGCAGGTGACGACCATAAGCAACGCATCGAAGCAAACCTGAAGCGTCATGTTGCCGAGCTGCGCCACCGTTTCGATAGAATAGGAGAGGATGTCCTCATCCGAAAGCGTAACACCCGGCTGCATGGAAACCTCGACGAAATAGCCGAGCAGCTGCGCAATGACGTTCAGGGTGAAGAACAGGCTGAATAATCCGGACACGAGCAAGCAGACGATGACGACGTAGATTCTGCGACGCCAAACGGGACGGTCGCCCCGCAGTGCTTTGGCAAACAGCAGCGAGATGAGCAGCCCCGTAATCGTGAACAGCACAATGGAAGACATCGGGGTGACGAAGTTCACCTCGTAGTAGTCCAGCGGCTGAACGACCGAATGCACATACAGGGCGGTGCCCGCGATGAAGCCGCCGAGAGTGCCCAGGGGCATGCCGAACAGAAGCGCCGAAAGTGCAACGGGGGCCAGGAGGGCAATGCCGTAGGCAAGATAGCTTCCCGGCAAGCCGAGGCCGACAAGGCCCCATTGCGTGAAGACGAGCGAAATCGTTACGATGGCGATTGCAACGAGAATCATCAGGCGCACGCGGCGCTCTTCGCCCGCCAACAGGCCCCGCCATTTAAAGACGGAAATCTTGCGTTTCTCCGAGCCCTTCGCCCGTCGCGTCTGTTTCGCCAGCTTGTCCTGGTGGGCAAGCGCCAAATCGTCTGCCGCCATGGATACCTCCCTTTGGCCTCGTGCATACTATACCAGTTGGCCGCGCCCCCTGGGGTGCCGCCCGCCGCCGAGCCGCCGGCCGCGGCCCGCCCTGCTGCTCGTTCGAACACGTTCCAGCCATGAAAAAACGGCCCGATGAAGCATCATCGGGCCGTTTCGTTTCGGGGAGGTAGGCGCTTATTCGGCGGCTTCCTCGGCTGCAGGAGCTTCTGCCTCGGGCGCGGCCTCGGGCGCAGCTTCCTCGGTTTCGGCTACGGCTTCCTCGGTTGCGGGTGCCTCGGCCTCGGCCGCTTCGTCGGCCTGCTCGCGGCGCGGCTTGCGCGCGGGACGCTCTTCGGCCACCACGGTCTCGTCAACCTCGATGTCGATGCCCAGCTCGGCGGCGGCAGCCTTCATGGACAAGCTGATGCGACGGCGCTCGGAGTTCACCTCCATAACCTTCACCTTCACCACGTCGCCCACGTGCACGACCTGCGCGGGGGTTTCGATGTGGCGCGGAGCCATCTCGGAGATGTGCACCAGGCCCTCGGTGGCCTCGCCCAGCTGCACGAACGCGCCGAAGGGCACGATCTTGGTAACGGTGCCGTCCACAATGGTGCCGACCGGATAGGCCTCGACCAGCTTGATCCACGGATCAGGCTGCGTCTGCTTGAGGCCCAGCGAGATACGCTCGCGGTTCAGGTCGACGTCGAGCACCTCGACCTCGACTTCCTGGCCGACCTTGACGACCTCGGAAGGATGG